>NZ_BJXJ01000017.1 GCF_007990935.1 Vibrio sagamiensis NBRC 104589 | reverse complement strand
TTTAAAGAAAAGCGATTTTCCTTTTCGGGGTATGAGTCCAGATTGATCGCAACTTCTGAACTGGACGTCCCGGCTGTTCCACAATAGATTCAAATAAAGCCCTAGTAGACAATATTAAGGCTTTTTCGTATGTGATACCTTGATAGATAGTCGTTAAAAGCCAGACTTTGTCGAGTCTGACTTTTAGTAAGCTTACACTCTATGTAGGGTAAAATCTAAGAAGGAATATACTTGCTCTCAGCAACTTGCCACAAAGCTTGTACTAAAGGGTTATCTAATTGACTTTTGGTGCAACAAACACCAAGTTCAAACGGTCTGATAGGCAATACCTTAAGTCGGTTAATTTTCTCTCTGACAGGGCTGTTGTTAATCACTACATCAGGTGCAATACCGACTCCACAGCCGAGAGCAACCATGCTGACAATCGCTTCATGTCCAGAGACCTGAGCATATATATTCGGCTTGATTTTCATTTGCTTGAGCCATACATTGGCTCGTTCTCTTGCTGTTCCTGCTTCTGGAAGAATAAAAGGAATATTGGCCCAGTTAGGGGGATCTTGTAGGAGTTCCTCTGCGAAGCTACTTATACCAACCGGGGCTATTACAGATAGAGGGACTTCACTAATTGGTTCGAAGATAACTTTAGTTGGAAGTTGTTCAGGCCTTGCAGAAATAGCGATATCAGCTTCATTTGCCAAGACTTTATCTATTGCTTGGGCAGGATCACCTGTTGATAGTTTGAATTCAATGAAAGGATGCTGTAGGCGAAACTCTGAAAGTAACTCGGGAAGATGGCTATAGCTTGCTGTCACCGAGCAAAATAGACGTATTTCTCCTTTCAAATCTTCTTCTGTACCTTTGAGGTGATTTTGATATTGCTGCCATTCGCTTAAGATTCTTAGAGCAACAGGGAGGAGTTTTTGGCCTTGAATGGTGAGATCGACACTGCGATTATCACGCAAGAACAGCTGTTGTTGCGTCTCTTGCTCCAACTTTTGTATTTGCCGGCTTAAAGCCGATGGGCTTAGGTGCATGGCAGCTGCTGTTTTAGCGAAGCTTTTGCTCTCACATAGGTGAATAAAAAGTTGTAGCCGTTTAATGTTCACTTGCTTTCCTTTGTTGCATTAATTGCAATTACTAATTGTGAATATATCACTTTAAGCAACATTATGTCTGATTTAGTATGATCTCATTCGGTAGGAAAATGCTGTTTCCCCACCACGGAAAATCTTAAGGAGTACCTCGATGGCTAATTATTTCAATACCTTAAACCTGCGCGAACAGCTCGATCAATTAGGCCGTTGTCGTTTTATGGACCGTGAAGAATTTGCAACAGAATCGGATTACCTGAAAGGCAAAAAGGTAGTTATCGTTGGTTGTGGTGCTCAAGGCCTTAACCAAGGTCTTAACATGCGTGATTCTGGGCTTGATGTTGCGTATGCACTTCGTCAAGCGGCAATTGATGAGCAGCGTCAATCATTTAAGAATGCCAAACAAAATGGTTTTGAAGTCGGTAGTTATGAAACTTTGATCCCTCAAGCTGACTTAGTGGTCAACCTAACTCCGGATAAGCAACACTCTAATGTGGTTGAAACCGTCATGCCCTTGATGAAACAAGGTGCAGCCCTAGGTTACTCACACGGTTTCAATGTTGTTGAAGAAGGCATGCGAATCCGTAAAGACCTAACGGTAGTAATGGTTGCACCTAAGTGCCCGGGTACGGAAGTTCGTGAAGAATACAAGCGTGGTTTTGGTGTACCGACTCTTATCGCTGTTCACCCAGAAAACGACCCTAAAGGTGAGGGCTGGGATATCGCCAAAGCTTGGGCTGCAGCAACAGGTGGTCACCGTGCTGGTTGTCTAGAGTCTTCTTTTGTGGCAGAAGTGAAATCTGACCTAATGGGTGAGCAAACTATCCTTTGTGGCATGCTACAAGCTGGCTCAATTGTTTGTTATGAGAAGATGGTTGCCGATGGCATCGACCCTGGCTACGCAGGCAAGCTATTGCAATACGGTTGGGAAACCATCACTGAAGCACTGAAGTTTGGTGGTATCACACATATGATGGATCGCCTATCCAACCCAGCCAAAGTCAGAGCTTTTGAGCTTTCAGAGCAACTAAAAGACTTGATGCGTCCGTTGTACAACAAGCACATGGATGACATTATCACTGGGCACTTCTCCTCTACAATGATGGCAGACTGGGCTAATGATGATGCAAACTTACTTGGTTGGCGTGCTGAGACGGGTGAGACTGCGTTTGAAAACTATCCTGAAACAGGCTACGAGATTTCAGAGCAAGAATATTTTGACAACGGTATTTTAATGGTTGCTATGGTTCGTGCTGGAGTGGAACTTGCTTTTGAAGCGATGACGGCATCAGGTATCATCGACGAGTCAGCTTACTATGAGTCACTGCATGAGCTACCTCTTATCGCTAATACAATTGCACGTAAGCGCTTGTATGAGATGAATGTTGTTATTTCTGACACGGCTGAATATGGTAACTACCTATTTGCTAATGTTGCAACACCACTATTACGTGAGAGCTTTATGTCGTCAGTTGATACTGATGTGATTGGTAAAGGGCTCAGCGAGACATCGAATCAGGTTGATAATGCAACGCTAATCGTTGTCAACGATGCGATTCGTAACCACCCAGTAGAATATATTGGTGCTGAGCTACGTGGATACATGACGGACATGAAGAGAATTGCGGTTGGCGGATAATATAACGCTTAACTCAGTGAAGTTTATCTAGATAATGCACAAGTTTAGAGTTTGGTAAATTAATAAAGGCTTAGTCAGGAATGATTAAGCCTTTTTTGTTTGGGTACGCTTGGTAAATTGAAAGTTTCAGTAGTAAATACAATGCTTCAATCAACAGGGTGACTACTTTTCAGCTAGCTTCGCTTCAAGTTCTGCTAGCTTGCTTTCCATCTCAGTAAGTTTTTGTCGTGTGCGTAGAAGAACTTGAGTCTGTACATCGAACTCCTCTCTACTCACAACATCGAGTTTATTTAGTTGTCCTTGAATGACTTGGCGGACTTTTTGATCGACGTCAGTGCCTAAATCTTTAACTGGCTGTGGCATTGAATCGTGAATTTGCTTAGCAATTTTTTCTAACTTCTTTGGGTCAAACATAGCGACTAAAGCTCCTTTTGATTTATTCATATTTTATGCAAATGATACGACAAAGTCGCCACCTTGATAGCAAAAAAACCATGAAAATAAAAAAAGGCCACCGAAGTGGCCTTGAGTGATTTACATCAATGATTAGTTTTGCTGAGTTGTTTTCGCTTGATCAATTTTGGCCAGTTCTTCTAGCTCATCATCTTCAACAAAAACCGGAATAGGTTTGTGCTGTTCTGCGAGGTAACTATAAATTACTGGCAGGACAAAGAGCGTGAACAGAGTACCAATGAATAGACCAGCTACGATGACGACACCGATACTAAATCGCTGTGCTGCACCTGCACCTGAGGCAAATAATAGCGGGATTAAACCAGCAATCATCGCGGCAGTCGTCATTAAAATTGGCCGCAGTCGAACTTTAGCCGCTTCCATGACGGCATCGATTCTTGAGGATTTTTTATGCAATTGTTCCTCTTTTGCTACCTCACAAATCAATATACCGTGCTTGGTAATTAGCCCCACAAGGGTGATAAGTCCAACTTGTGAGTAGATATTCATGGTTGTTGTGCCCCATGCCATTGCAATCAGGGCACCGCAAATTGCCAATGGGACGGAAACCATGATGACCAGTGGATCTCGAATCGATTCAAACTGTATTGCCAAGACAAGGAAAATAACGGCGAGAGCGAGGCCGAATGTTGCATATAGGGCACTTCCCTCCGTGACGTATTGACGAGCTTGACCATTAAAGTCATATCGATAGCCTTTCGGTAGAGAGCTGGCTACGTCGTTTTCAAACCAAGCAATTGCATCACCCATTGCTACTCCAGGGCCAGGAACGGCACCAACGGTTGCGGAATTGAGCTGATTGAAGTGAGGCAGGGAACGTGGTGCCGATTTCACTTCAATACTGACCAGTTCGGCTAGAGGCACAGAAGTGCCAGTCGACGTTTTTACGTAATACTGATTGATGCTGTCAGGGTTAAGTCGATTACTACGTATTACCTGTGGAATAACTTCGTAGGAGCGACCATCTATATCAACTCGGTTAACATAGCCATCAGCCATCATTGTTCCTAGTGTGGCTCCGATCGACTGCATAGTAATGCCGTAGGCACCCGCTTTATCTTTATTAATTTCAATATGCATTGTTGCCGAACCGAAGTTCAAATCAAGATCAGAGTAGACGAATATGCCGTTTTGCTGCACTTTGCTCAACACGTCAGAAGCGACTTGAAATAAGCTTTCAAAGCTGTTCGGTGTTGTGATAACAAATTGCAAAGGGAGACCTGATGGTGAGCCAGGTAACTCGGGTAACTGGAAGGTCGTAACCGACATTGCTGGAATATCTTGTACCATGCCATTTACCCTAGCCGCAATTTCAGCCTGACTGGCTTGACGATCTCCCCAAGGAACCAACGCTGCGAGACCAAAAGCTTGGTTAGAGTTCGGTACGCCCGCGAAAATTTGTGCGTATTTTACTTCTGGCTGCTCAACCAAGGTTTTGTTGACTTCATCCATGGTGTTTTGAATATAGTCTAAGTTGGCATTGGCTGGTGCGGTACCCAGTAGCATGACCACACCATTATCTTCTGCTGGTGCCAATTCGCTAGGGATAAACTTAAACAACACGGGAAGCGAAGCAAATACGATGACAGCAAAGCCAATCACCACTGGACGATGTGCCATTACAGCAGTGAGCATTGCCGAATAGCGCTCAGCCATACGGTCAAGTAAGTGGTGAACGGTTGATTCAAATTTACTTGGCTTTTGACTTGCGATAAGCATCTTTGAACACATCATCGGTGAGAGTGTTAAAGCGATGATCCCTGACACAAACACTGAACCCGCGAGAGTAAGGGCAAACTCCTTAAAGAGCGCTCCCGTGACTCCTCCCATGAGTGCAATTGGCGCATAGACCGCGCCTAAAGTTAGCGTCATGGCGATAACGGGTAAGGCAATCTCTCGAGTACCTATGATCGCAGCGCGGAATGGACTCTCTCCTAACTTGATATGACGATCGACGTTTTCAAGTACCACAATGGCATCATCAACCACGAGACCAATCGCTAGAACCATAGCAAGTAAGGTGAGCAGGTTCCACGAAAAGCCAAACATCTGCATTACCATGGCGACGCCAATCAAAGACAGGGGAATGGTGATAATAGGAATAAGTACAGCACGAAATGAACCAAGAAATAGTGTGATGACAACTAAGACGATCACGGCGGCTTCAATGATGGTTTTGGCCACTTCTTCTATCGATGCATTGATAGCGATGGTCGAGTCATACATCACCGCCATCTCAATGGTGTCAGGCATATTTCGCTCTAGTGAAGGGAGCAGCTCAAGGACCCCTTTGGCGATATTGATCGGGTTAGCACTTGGTGCGGCATTGATCGCAGCGACAACCGCTTCCTGACCGTTCGCAATCGCACGATAAACATCATGGCTTTTCGCTAAATCTACCTCTGCAATATCACCGAGTCGAATGACTTGGCTATTTACAGTCGATACAACTAACTGAGCGAGATCTTCTGGAGTGTTCGATTGCGTGTCAGCACTACCGTTGTAGAGCACGAATTCGTTGTTGGATTGACCGATCGCTGATTGATAGTTGTTTGCGTTAAGGATATTGATGACATCCGTTGCGGCTAAATCAAAGGCCGCCATCTTAGCCGGATCGAGCCAGATTCGAAGTGCATATGGTAGACCACCATATAAGTCTACTTTTGATACCCCTCCAACTGTAAACAATTGAGGCTTGATCACGCGCTCAAGATAATCGGTGATTTGACTTGAGTTAAGTGGTTCGCCATTTTCTGTCGGCGCGGCAGTAAAGCCAATATACAAGACGGCAGTATCTGAACCTGTCGACATTGTTACGGTTGGATCTTCAGCCTCTTTTGGTAGCTGAGAGCGGACCGAGTTGGTTTTCGCCAACACATCAGCCAAAGCGGCACTTGGGTTAGTATTGAGCTTCATGTAAACGGTAATCGTTGAACTACCCAATACGCTTTGTGACGTCATGAAGTCAATATTATCAGCTTGAGAAATGGCTTGCTCAAGAGGTTGAGTGATGAAACCTTGGATAAGGTCGGCACTTGCTCCATAGTACCCAGTAGATACCGTAACGACGGTATTGGTCATTTCTGGATACTGGCGCACCTGCATCTGGAATAACGCCTGCAGTCCAAGCAAGGCGATCAAAAAACTGATCGAAGCCGCTAGAACGGGACGTTTAATAAATATATCGGTAAAACGCATTGCGTGCTCCAATTACAGTTTCGGTGTCGTCGCTGGTGTATCTAAAGCGTCGTTTTGCACTTCTTTGACTTTGACATCATTACTGAGACGGACTTGGCCAGATGTGACTACTTTCTCACCATCTTTAATGCCATCAAGTACGTGTACTTTGTCACCTGTGCGTTCACCGGTTGTAATAACGACTTGTTTAACACGTAAATCGTCATTTTCATCTTTGTTAACGACGTAAACGGTGTTGCCGTATAACGCATAACTGACCGCCGTCTGTGGTAAGACAATTTGATTTTTCAGAACGGGTAAAATGACTTTAGCGCGAGCAAACATACCACTACGTAGGCGGCCATCACTATTTGGAATACTGGCCTGAACTTGCACTAAGCCACTTTGGTAATTGACCGCAGGCTCAATAGCGGTAATGTTGCCATCAAACTTCACTTCTGGATAAGCATCTACATTGATTTGTAAGGATTGTCCGAGTTTTAATTTTGACAGATCCGTTTGTGGAACTGTAAAACGAAAGCGCATGATACTGGTATCTTCAAGACGAACAACACTCGAGCCAGATTGAAGGAACTGACCTAAAAAGACATTGCGCAGGCCGACTTTACCAGCAAAAGGCGCTTTAATTTGGCGCAACTCAATCTGAGCACGTAAGCTTTCAATATTGGCTTTTTGCGATAAGTAATTTGCTTGAGCCTCGTCGAAAGCTTCTTTAGAGATCGCTCCTGTTTTAATCAGGCCACGATAGCGTTTGTACTTGCCTTCAGAGGCTGGGAGAGCAGCAACAGCACTATCAAGGTTGGCTTTTTGCACTTCGGAATCAAGTTCAACCAAGGTTTGATCTTTCTCGACTTTATCGCCCGACTCAAATTGAATGCTAGTGATAGTACCGCTGTTCTCGCTGGCTAAGGTAACTCCTTGATTGGGTTCAATAAAGCCGATCACATCAATGAAGGGAGTCCAGTCTTCGCTGCTTGCGGTGGTGACAGTAATAGGAAATTCAGGCTCAGGTCGACTAGCAAGAAACTCCTCAGTTTTCATTTTTTTGAAGATGTTAAAGCCTATCACACTGCCAAACAGCAAGGTGGCGATAAGCAACATAAAGAAAGTCCACTTTTTCATTCTTTTAAGAACTCCAAGTTAGTGTTGAATGATGGGAAACCAACTATTTTCAAAGGTATTCTTTAGCGCTTTTGATTCTCTTTATTACGCTGTCAAAGAGTAAAGTGCTAAAATATGTTTTCTCAATAAATGTGACGTTGACTTTTAACCACGCTTACGCACTTACTGCTATTGTGTAAGGGAGGTGTGTCCAATATTGAGCCAACATGTCATTGATGACTCTACAGAATGCCAAATATAAGGTGACATGGTGCGTCCTTGCTGAGTGAACAGGTAGTCGTCATCTACATTTGCTGCATATCGTACGCTGTGCTATTAGATTGCACAAGTTAAACCTAAGCGTAGATTTCATGCGAACGCACCTTTATCATAGGCGCCCCAACTTTGATCCGCAGAGAATTTTTATGAAGCTGAACCCTCGACAAGATGAAGCCGTGAAGTACGTCTCAGGACCGTGTTTGGTCCTTGCTGGCGCAGGCTCGGGCAAGACTCGAGTGATCACCAATAAAATTGCTTATTTGGTTCAGCAATGTGGTTACAAGGCACGGAATATTGCCGCGGTTACCTTTACCAATAAAGCCGCACGTGAAATGAAAGAGCGTGTAGGTCAAACTCTTGGTAAAGCCGAATCCAAAGGCTTGATGGTGTCTACTTTTCATACATTAGGCTTGAATATCATCAAGAGAGAATATAAGCAGCTTGGATTGAAAGCTGGGTTCTCATTATTTGATGATCAAGATCAGTTGGCCTTGCTCAAGGAATTAACGGAGCAGCAGCTGGACGGGGATAAGGATTTATTACGGCAGTTGCTGAGCTGTATTTCCAACTGGAAAAATGACATGTTGACGCCAGAGCAAGCAAAGGCGGTTGCTCAAGGTGAACAGCAGCAACTTTTTGCGTTTTGTTTTGAGATGTATCAGAAACAGATGAAAGCGTACAACGCCCTTGACTTTGATGATCTCATTTCACTGCCAGTACAACTTTTACGTACTAACCAAGAAGTTCGTCAACGATGGCAGAATCGGATCCGTTATTTGCTGGTGGATGAATATCAAGATACCAATACGAGCCAATACGACTTGGTTAAACTGATCGTGGGTGAGAGAGGGCGCTTAACTGTCGTCGGTGACGATGATCAATCTATTTACTCATGGCGTGGTGCTAAGCCACAAAACTTAGTGTTGTTAGGCGAAGATTACCCTAATTTACGCTTGATAAAACTGGAGCAAAATTATCGCTCGACCAGTCGTATTTTGCGTGCAGCCAATATTTTGATTGCCAATAACCCACACGTTTATGAAAAGTCACTTTTTTCGGAAATCCCCGATGGTGAAAAACTTAAAGTGCTATTGGCAAAGAACGAAGAGCACGAAGCTGAGCGAGTGACGGGAGAGTTGATCGCTCATAAATTTCTCAACCGAACCGACTATAAAGATTACGCAATTTTGTATCGAGGTAATCATCAATCGCGTCTAATTGAAAAATCTTTGATGCAAAACCGAGTGCCGTACAAGCTTTCGGGAGGAACCTCATTTTTTGCTCGTGCTGAAATTAAAGACATTATGGCCTACTTGCGTGTGTTGGTGAACCCAGACGATGACAATGCTTTTTTACGTATTGTGAATACCCCACGTCGGGAAATAGGGCCAGTGACGTTAGAGAAGTTAGGGAGTTATGCCAATATGCGCGGTAAAAGCTTGTTTGCCGCCAGCTTTGAAATGGGCTTGGAACAGCATTTATCAGGACGTGGTCTTGAGAGCTTGCGTCGTTTCACTCAGTGGTTAGTCGCGATTGCTGATCAAGCAGAACGTGGCGATACCGTTGAAGCGGTTCGGTCATTGGTTCGTGATATTCATTATGAAGATTGGTTATACGAAACGTCTGCCAGCCCAAAAGCCGCTGAAATGCGCATGAAAAATGTGTCAGATTTATATTCGTGGATTGTGGCCGATCTTGAAGGTGATAATTACGACCAAGAAGAAAAGTCGCTGAAAGAAGTGGTTCAACGTTTGACTCTGCGTGACATTATGGAACGTGGAGAAGAAGATGAAGACAGCGACGCGGTTCAGTTAATGACTTTGCATGCCTCAAAGGGATTAGAATTTCCTTACGTGTATCTGATTGGCTCGGAAGAGGGGATCTTACCTCATCAAACCAGTATCGATGAGGATAATGTCGAAGAAGAGCGGCGCTTAATGTACGTGGGGATTACGCGAGCTCAACGTGAGCTGACTTTTACTATGTGTAAAGAGCGACGACAATTTGGCGAATTACTTAAGCCAACACAAAGCCGATTTCTTGATGAACTGCCGTTTGATGATGTGGAATGGGAAATCAACAAAAAGCCAGTTTCCCAAGAAGAACGTATGGCCAAAGGGCAAGCACATATTGCTAATTTGAAAGCGATGTTTAAAAAGTAAACGACAATGCAGCGTTTATTTTTGCCTCGTTAGTGTGCCTATATTCGGACAAGCTTCTTGGTTTTTTCTAAATCGAAGCTTGTCCAGTTATTAGGTGTTGATTATCTTAGGGGTTGGTTATCTTAGGCGTTAACTATTAAAGCCCTTCGATCATGTGATCAATCGCGGCAATAATTTCATCGTCTGAACAGTCCATGCAGGTTCCTTTAGCAGGCATAGCGTTAAAGCCTTGGATGGCATGATTGGTGAGCACGTCTTTTCCTTTAGCAATCCGTGGCGTCCAATCTGCAGCATCGCCAGTCTTAGGTGCGCCACTGACTCCTGTTGAGTGGCAAGCAACACAATAAGTACCATAAACTGACGCCCCATCCCTAGGCCCTGAAGGTGTTTCTACCACAGGAAGAGCACCAGCCAGATACACATCGCCGACGGGTTTGATGCGCTCGGCAATCGCATCGTATTCATCTTGGCTGATTTTTGCAGCCAACGCTGAACTAGAAAAAGCTAAGGCAGCGAACAAAACGCTGATCATTTTTCGTGACATATCCATATACCCACTTCACATTTCTGAGATAAGCGGATGGCTTATCTGTTGTGTACTTATTATATGATTAGAATCTTGAGAAAAGTTTGCGTTATGTTGACCTGATCGCTGATAAATGGAAGTGTCAATCAACACAAAACATATAATAATTGTATCCCGTTAAGTTGCTGCAATAAACAACAACTTATTCATGACAGGGCGTGAATCACATCAAAACCTCTCTTTAAAGACGAATAACTGTCGAAAAAGAGACCAAACGATAAAAAAAGTAAAAAAAGTACTAGACGGCATAGTGTGATATCCGTATTATTCCACTCCGCCGATAGGGTATGCGCCCGTAGCTCAGCTGGATAGAGCGTTGGCCTCCGGAGCCAAAGGTCGAAGGTTCGAATCCTTTCGGGCGTGCCATTCCCGGAGGAAAATATCGGTAAAATTAATGGTGGCTATAGCTCAGTTGGTAGAGCCCTGGATTGTGATTCCGGTTGTCGCGAGTTCGAGTCTCGTTAGCCACCCCATTCATTCCTTTGTGAATGATAAAGGGAGTAAACTCTTCCTATCTTTGTGAGAAAGATAAAACTTATGTCGGTGAATAGCGCAGCTTGGTAGCGCATCTGGTTTGGGACCAGAGGGTCGGGGGTTCGAATCCCTCTTCACCGACCACTATTTCGTTTATGGCCAGAAGGCGGTAAACACTAAAATTGATGGTGGCTATAGCTCAGTTGGTAGAGCCCTGGATTGTGATTCCGGTGGTCGCGAGTTCGAATCTCGTTAGCCACCCCATTAATTAATGGTGACTTCTTAGTTGAAGTATCCAGTATGATTTGAGAAAATCAACAAATACAGTTCGGTGAATAGCGCAGCTTGGTAGCGCATCTGGTTTGGGACCAGAGGGTCGGGGGTTCGAATCCCTCTTCACCGACCACTATTGAAAGCCTCAGTCGAAAGACTGGGGCTTTTTTACATTTAAAATTTAGAATATCAGCCCACAGTGTGTTCTAACGCACCACATCCCTGCACCGACTGTCATTTTAAATCCTTGATAGTAATATCGAGTTTTTTGCTTTCTAGAGTTGAAAGCGTCAAAGTAGGGATTATCGTTAATCAGTTGTGAGTTAAACTCGCTCAAGGTACAGTTTAATAGGCTTTTGGTTACCCATGATCCTAAAGCCTATTAAGCTGCTCAGACTTATTACTTCCGCTTAACTCTTAAACAATAGAGGTGAGTAATTGGCTTAACTGCGTGGTTTTTTGCACCTCAAAGTTTGGGACGATCTCTGTGGTATTTTTTTCACCTGATGCATTTATCCATACACTGACAATGCCCATCTGATTTGCTCCGGCAATATCTGCTGGCAATGAATCACCGACATGGATGGCTTCTTCGGCCGTAACATTGGCCAACCTTAATGCTTTTTGAAAAATACTGGCTGCAGGTTTTTCTTCGTGCTCTTCACCACCAACAATAATATGATCAACCCAATCTTGCATATCGACAGCCTTAAGTTTAGGGTGCTGGGAAAATATAGGCCCATTGGTGATCACCACTAGTGTGTAGTCAGCACGAAGCTTTTTCAGCATGTCTTTGACTCCTGGGAAAAAATCAAAGGCGTTCATGCGTGCAGTATTGAAAAATTGTTGAGTTTGCTCAGCTTGCTCGGCATTAATATGAATGTTTTGCTCGGCCAAAATCGTTTGAATGAGACCACAGCGGAAGGCGTTCTCATCGGGGAGTAAAGAGACTAGTTGAGGAAATTCGTGATTAAGCTTTTTATATACACCCTGTAAGTAGCGCACCACGAAAGCCTGTGGAGCATTAATACTTGGGTAATTTTGTTTGATCCATTTTGCCAGTTCTTGCCCAGCAATCTTGTCAGCCTGCGAAGTCCCACACAGGGTTTCATCCATATCAAAAAAAATAGCTTTTAGCACTTTAACTTCTCCACTCACATTTTGTTCTTGCCCTTCGATTATCCCTCATTGCCAGAAAAATGACAGCCAAGAGTAGGAAACGTTCAATATGTTTTAGCGTTGATAACTGTACCAAGTAAAAGCTAAGCGATGCATTTAATCCAAAAATTCACAAAGCTTAACAGTGGCTTGGATTAATTTTCCAACTTAATGTAAGTGAGCCTATTAAAATATTTATAATTAAATATCGAGCTGGATGAATTTCCGGCTCTTTTTTTGCTTATCAATTACGGTATATGTTTTTTTGATGCTGATCGAAATATCAGCATCACCGACATTTTAGAGTTAAGCGAATGAAAATGAAAATGGCATCTAATTATCCTCGTTGTACCTCAGTTGGCCTAAGTCTTTGGTTACTGTCAGTGTTCGTCCAGTTTTCTGGTGGGGTAATGGCAAATGAGTTTTTATGCCAAGCATCTCAGGCTAGCCACAACGAACTGCCGGTGCTGGAGGCATCTTGCCCAATCGGTCACGGAGTATGGGGAAAAAAGGTGCCGCCAAAAGGCAAAGACTATTTTTGGATCCAATGTGGCATCTTAGATAAGCCGATGTCGGTGGCCACAGCTCAGGCCATTTATAACAAGATCACAACAGATGTGTGGATGAAACCGGAAGATAAAGGCTATCGTTGTTTGATTGGTCCATATACCGAGTTTGCCCAAGCGTCGAATGAATTACAGAGTGTGCAAACGCTTGCCGTTTATAAAGATGCGTTTTTACGCGCGATTGTAAAAAAGAGTGCCCCACTGAAAAAAAACAGTGCGGACTTATCATCGCCAGCAAAAAGCACAAAAGCAGCGCCACAAATTCAGCCTAAATCTAAGCCTGCAGCAGCTGTGAGTCAATCTACTCAAACGCCAGCCATCGCTGATACTGAAAGTGTGCAGGTCCGTTTACAAACCATTCTGAAAGGTAAGCGCTTTGCTGTGCCTTATGTGGCGGAGAATCATAATCATTTCTATATGGAACATGGCAAGGCATGGAATCGACTCAGTTATGCAAGCTCTAAACAAGTGTGTCAGCAGTTGGGGATGCACCTAGCGAGCCCTTCCGAGTTTAAAACGCTACGTAACTCTGGTTTGATGGAAAAAGATAACTGGCCGTTGCAATTACCTTACTGGGGTAAAAATAAGAAAGGTTTATTTACTGATCGTGCGCCAAATCAGTTAAGCGGAACATCATTGTTGAATGTTATGTGTGTAAAATAGCGATAACAATCGTCTCGTTTTGAATCACTTGAGGTACACCATGACAACACTTGAACAACGATTAAGGGCAATCAAAGTCGTTCCCGTTATCGCCATTAACCATATCGAACATGCTTTACCATTGGCAAAAGTGCTGGTGGACAACGGATTACCTTGTGCAGAAATTACATTCCGCACTGAGGCGGCGGCTGAATCGATTCGTCTTATGCGTCAAGCGTATCCTGATCTATTAATCGGTGCTGGCACAGTGCTCACTACTGAACAAGTAGACATGGCGATAGAATCCGGAGCCGATTTCATTGTGAGTCCGGGCCTCAACCCAACGACAGTAAGATACTGTCAGCAGCGTAATATGAACATTATACCGGGTGTGAATAATCCAAGCTTGGTTGAGCAAGCAATGGAAATGGGGTTACGCACGCTAAAGTTTTTCCCTGCTGAACCTTCAGGTGGCTTAAATATGCTCAAAGCCTTGAGTGCTGTTTATCCGGTCGAGTTCATGCCGACAGGGGGAATCAGCCCATCCAATGTTCAAGATTATTTAGCCCTTAAGTCGGTTGTCGCTTGTGGTGGCACGTGGATGGTACCAACCGCAATGATCGACAATGGCGATTGGCAAGGTATTGCAGAGCTGGTTGAAGAAATTAAGTAAAAATGACTCGAAAAGCAGTGAAATGCTATTAAAATGAGAAGAAAGGCCATCAATGTTATTGATGGCCTTTTTTTATTTGTTTACGTTCGCAATATCACTAACGCAATTAGCGTGATTAACGCATCGTAACAAACTCTTCAGAGCCTGTTGGGTGGATAGCCACAACCGAATCGAAGTCTGCTTTGGTTGCACCCATCTTCATTGCTACGCCGAAACCTTGAATCATTTCATCAACGGTGAAGCCGATGCCATGTAGGCCAACGACGGTTTCTTCTTCCCCTGCACATACCAGTTTCATCTTGCATGGTTGACGGTGTTTCGTCACAGCTGTGTACATGGCAGTAAAGCCAGATGTGTAGACTTTGATGTTATCTTTGCCGTACTTTTGTTCTGCTTCTTGTGTGGTTAAGCCGATCGTACCGATTGGTGGGTGACTAAATACGACAGTAGGGACTAGATCGTAATCCATTTTCGCGTTTGGTTTATTGTTGAACAAACGCTCAGAAAGTTGACGACCAGCTTTAACTGCTACTGGAGTTAGCTCGATACCGCCTTCCATAATGTCACCGACACAGTAGATACCAGGAACATTCGTTGCTTGATATTCGTCGACCTTAATGTAGCCCTGCTCATTCGTTGCAACGCCCGTTGATGCTAGGTTAATCGCGTCTGTTGTTGGGTGACGGCCGATTGCCCAAATGAGCGTATCAACGTTTTGGCTTTCACCGTTTTCTAAATGCAGAGTTAGGCTGCCATCGGCTTCTTTCACGACTTCTTTTGGTACCGAGTGGGTATGAAGAGTTGGCCCTTCAGCGGCCATGACTTCGACGAGTGTTTCTACGATCATTGGATCGAAGCTACGCAAAGGAGACTCTTTACGAACAAATAGATGCGTTTCTGTGCCAAGTGCATGAAGAACGCCAGCGATTTCAACTGCGATGTAACCTGCGCCAATCACAGCAACACGTTTTGGTTGTTCTGTCAGCTCGAAAAAGCCATTTGAGTCGATACCGTATTCAGCACCAGGAATGTTTGGAATGGTTGGACGGCCACCTACAGCGATCAGAATGTGATCGGCGGTGTAGTGCTCACCGTTTACTTCAACGGTTTTCTCATCAACGAACTTAGCGAATCCTCTGATTACATGGACGTTATTGTTGCCTAGAACGCGATCGTAAGACTGGTGGATGCGACCAATATAGGCTTGGCGGCTCTCAACCATTTTGCTCCAGTCAAAGCCTTTTACATCCACATCAAATCCGTAATCTTCTGCATAGAGGTTCATTGCTTCAGCGACTTGTGCACCGTGCCACATGACTTTTTTAGGCACACAACCGACATTCACACAGGTACCACCAAGGTCTTGAGCCTCAATGATTGCTACTTTAGCACCGTACATTGCTGCACGGTTTGCTGATGCGATGCCACCACTGCCACCACCGATACAGATATAGTCAAAATGAGTCGCCATTACTTTCTCCAAAAGCTTATTAATCGTTCTGATAACAATTACATTGGGGTGAGAAGGAATGAACTCAATATCCCCGAATGATTTGTTACTTTTCCTCTATGATAAAGCGAGTCTAGCAATTTCTGTAATGAGAAAAAGTGACCTTGGTTATGACAAATAGCGATGAGAAAAGGGTCAGCAAAGAGGCAAACGTATTCGGTGGATAAAAACAAGCTCTCTGATTGGCGCACTAATGAATAAAAAAGCGCAGCCTGTTGATTGGCTGCGCTTTTGCTGTGGAAGGAATGAGCATGGGTTACTCGGGAACGATCCAATCTACTTTCCAGTGCCCAGTTGCTGGAGCGATGGCTTGTTGGAGAAAAGGAAGAATCTCTTTCATTTGGCTTTCCAACTTCCACGGTGGATTGATGACAATCATACCTGAAGCGGTCATGCCTCGCTCGTTGGTATCTGCCGAGACGCCCAGCTCGATTTGTAGGATCTTACGAATGCCAAGCGCTTCTAATCCTTCAATCATGTCTTCAATATCACAGCGATTGACCACTGGGTACCAAATTGCGTATATGCCTGTTGCCCAGCGTTTGTGGCTTTGATAGATCGCTTGAACGACGTCGCGATATTCTTTTGCTAGCTCGTAAGGTGGGTCGATTAACACTAACCCACGGCGTTCTTGAGGTGGCAAGCTGGCTTTAAGGCGTTTGAATCCGTCTTCTTTATAAATATTGACTTGGCGATCATGCTCGAACTCTTGTTCTAAAAGTGGGTGATCGGCTGGGTGCAATTCGGTCAGTACCATGCGGTCTTGAGAACGGATTTGTGCTCTTGCGACACGAGGGGAACCTGGGTAATAACGCAGCCTTTCACCGTTATTTAAGGTTTTTATCGACTCAATGTAACTGGTTATGTCGGCAGGAAGATCTTGGCTATCCCAAATCCGAGCGATACCTTGTTTGTACTCGCCTGTTTTTTCAGACCATTCATGAGTCAGATCGTAGCGGCCCACGCCTGAGTGGGTATCGTGATAGACAAATGGCTTATCCTTTTGCTTAAGTGCATCAAGGATCAGGCTTTGAACGATATGTTTGACCACGTCGGCATGGTTACCAGCGTGGAAGCTGTGACGATAACTTAACAAATTAAACTCTCGAAACACTCTTTTACTGAGTGTAGTCTGGGGTTTCAGATACAATAACTCCGAGCATTATATACCCAACTGCGCTTCAGTTGCAGGACCTAACTAGGATTCTGTTAGAAGTCACAATTTTACTATTGAAATTGCGCTCAATCATCCCTATTTATACCCAAGTAACCTCAAGATACTGTGTTCAGCGAGTGACCTTAGCTCTCAAGCATCTTGAAGTCATTTGGGTATATTATTAGTTATTATTTCCATCGTTATTATTTTTAGTTCAACCAAATGGTCGCTTCAGTGTGGCTTGGTTGAGGAGAAACGAGACTCAAGGACAGAGTAAGCGCTAGTGGTCACAAGGCCATCGCAGCATCGAGAAAGGAAATGGAAATCCCTCATTCATGTTGTTGGCTTACCTGTTGATTGGGTTCGCCTATTTTAGGCCGACATACAGAGCCAAAACAAAAAAGGAATGTTTCATGTCTAATCCACTTCTTACGTTTACGGATTTACCTCCATTTTCACACATTAAACCTGAGCATATTAAGCCAGCAATGGAGCAAGTGATTGCGGATTGCCGAGCGAAGATCGATGAAGTCTTGCAAGACAACGCTATGCCAACTTGGGCGAATGTGGTTGCTCCTATCGAACAAACCGACGATCGCTTAAGCCGAGTTTGGTCGCCAATCAGTCATATGAACTCGGTGGTCAACAGTGAAGCTTTACGCGAGGCGTATGAGAGCTGTCTGCCTATTCTTTCTGAATACAGCACTTGGGTTGGGCAGCACAAAGGTTTGTATGAAGCGTATAAATCGATCAAAGCCAGTGAGGCGTTTGCCACGTTGACCCAAGCGCAACAAAAAACCATTACGGATTCTTTGCGTGACTTTGAGTTATCAGGTATTGGTTTGCCATCGGATGAGCAGCACCGTTATGGTGAAATCAGCAAGCGCATGTCGGAGCTGAGCTCAACGTTCTCCAATAATGTGTTAGATGCCACAATGGGTTGGACGAAACATATTACTGATGCACAAGAGTTAGCTGGAATGCCAGAGTCGGCATTAGCCGCAGCAAAGGCTGCCGCAGAAGCCAAAGAGCTAGAAGGTTATTTGATTACTTTAGATATCCCTTCTTATTTGCCAGTGATGACTTATTGCGACAACCAAGCACTGCGTCAAGAGGTGTATCAAGCGTACGTCACTCGTGCTTCAGATCGTGGACCAAATGCTGGCAAGTGGGACAACACTGAAATCATTGCAGAGCAGTTGAAGTTACGCCATGAAATTGCGCGCCTGCTGGGTTTCAATACTTACAGTGAAAAATCACTATCGACTAAAATGGCTGAAAGCCCTGCACAAGTGCTTGGTTTCCTTAACGACTTGGCGACTAAGGCCAAACCGCAAGGTGAACGTGAAATCGAAGCATTACGCCAGTTTACTGAGAGTGAGTTCGGTGTGAGTGAACTGAACGTGTGGGATATTGCTTACTACAGTGAGAAACAGAAGCAGCATTTGTTCCAGATCTCTGATGAAGAGTTACGTCCTTATTTCCCAGAGTCCAAAGCGATCAGCGGTTTGTTTGAGGTCTTACACCGTGTGTTTGGTATGACGGTCACCGAGCGCGAAGGGGTGGACACTTGGCACGACTCAGTACGCTTCTTTGACATCTTTGATGGCCAGGGCACGTTGCGTGGTAGCTTCTATTTAGATCTCTACGCTCGTGAACATAAACGCGGCGGAGCTTGGATGGATGATTGTCGTGGTCGACGCGTCACCTTATCTGGCGAACTACAAACGCCAGTGGCATACCTCACATGTAATTTTAATCGTCCAGTGGGCGACAAACCTGCGCTGTTCACACATGATGAAGTCGTGACTTTGTTCCACGAGTTTGGTCATGGTATTCATCACATGTTGACACAAGTCGATACGGGTGCCGTTTCCGGTATTAATGGTGTGCCTTGGGATGCGGTCGAACTACCAAGTCAATTCCTAGAAAACTGGTGTTGGGAAGAGGACGCATTGGCGTTTATCTCCGGTCACTACGAAACGGGTGAACCTTTACCGAAAGCCATGCTTGATAAGATGTTAGCTGCGAAAAACTTCCAATCTGCGATGGGTATTTTGCGCCAACTTGAGTTTGGTTTGTTTGATTTCACCTTGCATACTGACTACGACCCAGAACTGGGCGCTCAGGTGCTGGAAACATTAGCTAGCGTGAAAGAAAAAGTCGCGGTAGTGCCTGCGGTCGAGTGGGCGCGATTCTCACACAGCTTTGGTCATATCTTTGCTGGTGGCTACAGCGCCGGTTACTACAGCTATCTTTGGGCAGAAGTGCTGTCTTCGGATGCGTTCTCGCGTTTTGAGGAAGAGGGGATCTTTAACCCTGAAACAGGACAAAGCTTCCTTAACCACATCCTAGAGATGGGGGGCAGTGAGGAACCAATGGCCTTGTTTAAGCGCTTCCGTGGCCGTGAGCCAGAAATTGATGCCTTATTACGCCACTCTGGGATTGCGGCATAACAGAGTCAACGGTTTAATAGGTTCAAAGGGCAGCAAATAGGCTGCCCTTTATTTAACTGATTAATGTGCTGAAATTACGGGTTTACGTTGCGATTGATCGGGTTTTGCAGTGAAATGAGCGTTTCCGTTGATTGCACCTCATCGATGGCTTGCAGCTTATCGATCAAGACAAATTGCAACTCTTCAATCGACTTACACATCAGTTTAACGAAGATGTTATATGCCCCAGTGGTATAGTAAGCCTCCACCACTTCATCCAGTGCGTTCAACTTTTCTAATGCAGAGTGATAATCGCGTGCAGCATTCAAGTTGATGCCAATAAAACAGCATACATCGTAGCCAAGCTTCTTGGTGTTGATAATTACTTCTGTCCTTTCAATGATACCCGCTGCTTTCATTTTCTCGATACGAACGTGAATAGTGGCAGGACTGACTTCAAATTGCTTGGCCATTTCTGCATAAGGTTTACGAGCATCTGCCATTAAGGTCTTTAGGATCGCACGGTCGAGATCATCGATTTTAGGCTGAGTGGTATTCATATAAGGTGCTTATTTTATTGAGAGGTAAGGTGTATTTTATACACATCCTTAGGTTTGCGTACAGGATTCAACCGCGATAACCGTTCACCTTATTAGCTAATCGGACGATGGTGACTGGCATCTCAGGGTGCTTTAGGTATACACTCAGCGCCAGATATATCGACCATATTGGAGTCCCCCTTTTGCAACTGCAATTGATTTGTGAAGACCTTTCTCAACAGTCTCATCTGGATGAACTTGCTGCACGTTGGCAGCTTGCTCACTCGGATGACAGCAATTTTGCTTTAGTACTTACCTCAGAGCGCTTGGAACTGCGCAAAGTGGATGAACCAAAGTTAGGGGCTATTTTTGTTGATTTGATTGGCGGTGCGGTGGCGCATCGACGCAAGTTTGGTGGTGGAAAGGGGCAAGCCATCGCCAAAGCAGCAGGCCTGAATAAGGGAGTGATACCAACGGTATTAGATGGTACTGCGGGGCTAGGAAGGGATGCGTTTGTATTGGCTTCTTTGGGTTGCCATGTGCAGATGGTGGAGCGCCACCCAGTGGTCGCTGCTTTGCTTGATGACGGTTTAGCACGCGCCAAACAAGATCCCGAGATTGGTGCCTGGGTCAGTGAACGAATGAAACTTGTGCATGCATCAAGTCATGATGCTTTGCAGAAGCTGGCGCAAGATAAGGACTTTATTCAGCCAGATGTTGTGTATCTTGATCCTATGTATCCTCATCCAGAAAACAAAAAAAAGTCGGCGTTAGTCAAAAAAGAGATGCGTGTCTTCCAGTTCTTAGTTGGGGCTGATCCAGACGCTGATGACTTATTGGCTCCGGCTTTAGCCTTGGCAAGTAAGCGAGTGGTTGTTAAACGCCCTGATTATGCCAACTGGCTCAATGAGCAAAAGCCTAGCATGGCGATTGAAACCAAGAAGAATCGTTTTGATGTGTATGTGAAAGCCGCAATGGGCGAGTCGATTCACACAGCGTAATATTGTTAATAGGTCGAGAGTTACCACACTAAGCAGAGCACGAAACTATCGTGCTCTGCTTGTTTTGAAGAGATGAAAATCAGATCTAAAGGCTTGCTTTAGATAACAATAATCAACAACAAAGTGAGTTTATTGCTGATTGAATTGCTTTTCGACGTGAGGCTTTACCCATGTTTCGTTGACCCAAAGTGAGACAAGAATAATCAACCCACCGATTGTCAGGCGTTGAATGTCGACATCTCGATTCCAAATAACGATATTAACGATCAAGCCGGCAGGTATTAACGCGTTATTCATGACGGCTAGAGCACCCGTGTTGACCATCGTTGCCCCTTTGTTCCACATAAAGAATCCAACTCCTGACGCGACGACACCAAGGTAAACCAAAATACCCCATTGTGTGATGGTAGTCGGTAGTTTATCTGGGTTCCCCATCAGAGCAAAAGCAAGCGTAGCAACACATAAGGCACCCAAAAAGAAATAACCAAATACGCTGTGCTGTGGTAAATCAATCGCCTCGGTTTCTAAGATGTATTTGTAGCCAACTTGACCTATCGCAAAGCACAGATTCGCTGCTTGAACGACCAAAAAACCCAATAAAAAGTTTTCATTGATACCCGCAAATTTAATCCATGCAGCTCCTGAGACTGCAATAGCAGCAGTGATAAGGTAGAGCGGAGAGAAGCGTCGTTTTAAAAAATCATAAATAAGTGTGACGTACAAGGGTGTAAAGACCGTAAACAGTAACACCTCTGGTACCGAGAGCAGGGTAAAGGACTGGTAATAAAAGCAGTACATTAAACCCAGCTGAAAGCCGCCAACTAACATAAGCTTCGCAATCAGTGAGCGACTGACGCCGCGAAATTTCATGAAGGGCAGAAACACTAAGCTGGCTAGCGCGACACGCATTAAAACTGAGAACCAAGCATCAACCTGACCAGCAAGATAAACACCAATCAGGCTAAAGGAAAATGCCCATACTAGGGTCATTGAATAGAGATAACTCATTGATTATGTTCTTCTTAAGCATAAGTGAGAAGAAATTCTAACCAAGTTTTATCTTTCCGCCAATATTTACTTAGTCCCTTAGAGGTACAACCAGCATATCAACAGGAGAACAGTTGATTAATTGGCGCGTTGAAGAAAGGATCTTACTCCAAAAATCCTGATGGTGACCACAAACGACCAAGTCAATGTTATATTTTTGAATAGTCTCACACAGCTCTTCACTTAGATCGCCACTGCCGACTAAGGTATGAGTAATCGGATAGTCAGCGTACTCTTCGAAATTGGCAAGCTGGGTTCGAGAAGCTTCCATGGCTTGATGTTGTGCTTCTGCCATGTTGATATCGACGAGGCCAGTGTAGCTTTCAGCATAATTCACATCAATGTGGATAAAAGAAACCTTAGCACTCAATGGTTTAGCTAGTGATGTGGCTTTTTTTATCAATATTTTGCTCTCGTCAGATAAATCAACAGCAACAAGTATATGTTGGTAAGTCATATTGTTTCTCCTAATAGGTTTTCTTACTTTAGATTAGCACTAAGTGTTGGATAATTTTGCAGAAGTGATCTCATCTAAAACAAACTTGGTAAAAGCTCTTGAGTAATTAATCGTGTTATAGTGGCGTTAAATGCATGCATATAAATAGGAGTTAACATGCTGTCTCAGACTATGGTTGAACAATTGAATGAGCAAATTAACCTAGAATTTTTTTCATCCAATCTATACTTACAGATGAGTGCTTGGTGTGAAGATAAGGGTTTTGATGGTGCTGCTGAATTTTTACGTGCTCATGCTGTAGAGGAAATGGAGCACATGCAACGCCTTTTTACCTACGTAAGCGAAACTGGCGCATTACCGATCCTAGGTGCAATTAAAGCACCGAAGCATGATTTTGCAAGTCTTGGTGATGTTTTTCGTGAAACTTACGAACACGAGCGCATGATTACAGAGCAAATCAATAAATTGGCTCATGGTGCTTTTACAAGCCAAGATTACTCAACGTTTAACTTTCTTCAGTGGTACGTCGCTGAGCAGCACGAAGAAGAGAAGTTGTTTAAAGGTATTTTAGATAAGATAGAGCTGGTTGGTGAAGATGGTAAAGCCTTGTTCTTCATTGATAAAGACCTAGCTCAAATGGCAAAAGAAGGTTCATCTTCCATTATGGGTGCTCCAGCTGCATAGATGCGTACCCTGCGCAATAAGCAGCGGGTAAAAGTCGCAACGGTCGTCTTTTTCTCTTGAGCATAAGTGAAGATGTAGGGAGGAAAAGATGATCAGTGGTGATACTATCTTGATGGCACTCATGGCCGTGACAGCGGTGAACATGGCTCGCTATTTTACCGCACTTCGCTCTTTGATTTACATTATGCGAGAGGCACACCCTTTACTCTATCAACAAGTTGATGGTAATGGCTTTTTTACTACTCACGGCAATGTAACCAAGCAAGTCCGGTTATTTCATTACATCAAAAGTAAAGAATATCATCATCATCATGATGAGATCTTTACTGGTAAATGTGAGCGGGTGCGTGGGTTATTCATTTTTTCGGCTGCATTGCTTGGCGTTACCTTGCTTGCCGCTTTTATCCTTTGACCAAGTCGATTTGCGCCGCTGATTTAAGCGCTTTTCCCAGTCACGATTTATCGGTAGAATGAACAAGTAAAAAGCAAGGATGTGCACCACGCACATCCTTTTTTATTTTTTCAGGTTTTGCACAAAGCCAACCAAATAAGTAATTGAGCGTTACCAATGAGTAAGAAATTTGATGTTGTTGTAATTGGCGCAGGTGCTGCGGGTTTGATGTGTGCGGCGGAAGCTGGCAAACGTGGACGTAGCGTACTGGTACTTGATCATGCCAAAAAACCAGGGCGTAAAATCCTTATTTCAGGTGGTGGCCGTTGTAACTTCACTAACTACGATGTTGAAGCAAACCATTACTTATGCCAAAACCCACATTTCGTAAAGTCCGCTTTGTCTCAATACACCAACTGGGATTTTATCTCTTTGGTGAGCAAGCACGGTATCGAATTTGAAGAGCGTGGCCACGGACAGCTGTTCTGTGTTGATGCGTTTACCGCGAAAGACATCGTTAAGATGCTCCTAGCAGAGTGCGACATGCCAAATATCCAACAGCGTTATCAATGTGATGTCCATTCGATTGAGAAAACCGACGTGGGCTTCCGTCTGCATGCAGGTACTGAACCGATTGAATGTGACTCTTTGGTGATAGCAACAGGTGGTCTGTCAATGCCGAAATTGGGAGCCACGCCATTTGGCTATAAAGTGGCCGAGCAGTTTGATATTCCGGTGATTACCACAACAGCAGGTCTGGTGCCATTCACTCTGCATAAAGAAGACAAAGAAGACTTTGCTGAGCTTTCTGGTATCGCGATTCCCACTGAGATTACAGCTCAAGACGGGACCATGTTCAAAGAGGCTTTATTGTTTACTCATCGTGGTTTATCTGGCCCATCGGTACTGCAAATCTCTTCATTCTGGAAAGCAGGGCAAAAAGTATCAATTAACCTCGTGCCGAATGACGATGTGATGCAATTGCTCGAACGCAGCCGAGAAAAGCATCCTAATCAAAGCCTAAAAAATACCTTAGCCAAAGTGTTGCCAAAGCGTCTGGTTGAAGTGTTGATAGAGCGCAAAGAACTGGCGGATAAACCGCTTAAACAGCTTAATCCAAAAGAGCTTAGCACCATTGTTGAGCGCTTAGAGAACTGGATCGTCGCGCCAAATGGCACCGAAGGTTATCGTACTGCTGAAGTCACGTTAGGCGGCGTGGATACTGATCACTTGTCATCAAAAACAATGGAATGCAAGAACATCAAAGGTTTGTACTTTATCGGTGAAGTGATGGATGTCACTGGCTGGTTAGGTGGCTACAATTTCCAATGGTGTTGGTCGAGCGGCTTTGTTGCGGGGCAGCGAGTGTAAGTAATCATGCTATCGGGCTCGATAATAGGATGTTGCCCGATAGCGGAAGATTTATTGCGATGTGGTCGTCTTCGCTGAGTTTTTGCTTGGTCTCCATTGTTGGATAACCAGACCGAAGATAATCAGAACCAGCCCAATGAGCGTCGCTGGATGAATTGTCTCACCTATGATGGTCGCCAGCAAAATAAGCGAAATAAACGGTGAAGCAAAAATAAGATTACTGATACGGGCGGTATTTTGTGTCAGTTTGAGGGCAGAGAGCCACAAAACAAACGTAATGCCCATTTCGAATAACCCCACATAGGTGACCGCCGCCCAGCCCTTAAAGGTGATGTGCTGCCAATTGGCCCCTTCGTAGAGACTAATGGCAATAGCAAATGGAATCGCGACCAAAAAACCAAGCAATACGCCGACCACAGGATCTGCGGTATTTTTGGTGTTGAGAATCCAATAGCTGGCCCAGAGTAACGTCGATAACAGGGCCAAACCCACCCCCAGAGGACTTTCAAACGTCATGCCCAAAACATCCCCTTCGGTGGCAATGACAATCACGCCCAAGTAACTGAATACACAAGCAACCCAATCTCTTGCTCGAATTTTTTGCCCTAAGAAGATCGCCGCCATAAGGGTTAAGGTAATGGCCCAACTGTAATTGATCGCTTGGGCTTGGGAAGCAGGCAGCAACGAGTAAGCTTTAAATAAGATCAGGTAGTAAGCCAGTGGGTTGACCAAACCAAGCAGTAAATAATAGTAAGGTTTGGCGCGGAAAGTCTTACCTAATAAATGCAGTTTTTTTTGTATGCCGCATACGATAACAAGGGCGAAAGCGGACACAATGCTCGCGATGGTGAGCATTTGAATGGGGCTAAACTCGGCTAACGTCAGTTTAAAAGCAGTAGCCACAGTCGACCAAAGTAATACTGCGGAAAGTCCAAAAATAAGAGCGCGTTGCTCGTTCATAGTGCCTCTGTGTCGTAGTGGCTAATTATCGTGTGTTGAGAGTGTATTCGAGGACTTGGTTTTGATTAAGCAAAAAGTGCGCTTATCATTCAATGTTTTTTGGCCAGCTTGCTCTGATAGGACGCTATTATCTTTGACTTCCACGCCTGATTGCTGCTGGCGGCGCAATTGACGCAGCAGATAGAGTGCCTTATGACACGCATCACTGTAGCTTAATCCTTGTGGGCGAATGTTCGAAATGCAATTTCTTTGAGCATCAGTTGTGCCAGATTTGGCCTGCCAAGTCAGGTAAAGCCCCATGCTATCAGGAGAGCTTAATCCTGGCCGCTCACCAATTAATACTAAGACAATATCCGCTTGCAGTGCATCACAGACATCATCGCCTACGGCAACTCGGCCTTGGCGAACGATATTGAGTGGTGCGCATGCCCAGTTGAATATGGGGTCTTTATGCAGCTCATGGCTCAGGCGTTGTAAAAAAGGTGTGGCATGTTCAGCAATGGCCGTTGCAGAAAGCCCGTCCGCAATGACGACAGCTAGATTGATACGGGATGAAACTTGTTGTGAATACTGGGCTAAGCGTTGATATGCTGGGGGTGATAACTGCTTACCAAGGTCGGGGCGTTGTAGATAAGTCATACGATCTTGAGCTTGGCTGTCTAACAAGAAAATCTGCTCGGAGAAAAGGGCATCGATCTTGCGGTTATTGCTCAGCTTTCTACTCAGTAACACGCTATCCAGTTGACTATGTACGGCATCGTTCGCTTGCGCATGGTCTAGCTGAAAGGTGAGTAATTCTTGGGTAGGTAAACTGGTTCCGCTACGGCCGATAGCGATACGTGCTGCGGTCATTTCACGCAAAGGCAGCCAAGGGTTCTCAATCACAATGTGATTCATGGAGTGCGGTTTTTTTGCTTGCATCAGTAGGTTCTCTTTAATAGCTTGGTTCAAGCAACTGGGCCCAACGAGGGTCAAGGTGACGAGGTAAATGACTCCCTTGTCGATGCTCAAAGATACGCATTTCTTTCAGCCAAGACTCAAACTCAGGAGCAGGCTGCAGATTAAGGACTTTTCTCGCGTACAAAGCATCATGAAAAGAGGTGGTTTGATAATTAAGCATAATGTCATCGGAGCCGGGGATCCCCATAATAAAAGAACACTCAGCGACTGCCAGTAAGGTCAGTAAATTGTCCATGTCATTTTGATCAGCAAAAGCATGGTTCGTGTAGCAGATATCACAGCCCATGGGTAACCCAAGTAGCTTTGCGCAGAAGTGATCTTCCAACCCTGCTCGGATGATTTGTTTGCCGTCATACAGATACTCAGGGCCAATAAATCCGACGACCGTATTGACCAAAAGAGGCGAAAATTGTTTGGCAACCGCGTATGCTCGAGCTTCGCAGGTCTGCTGATCAACATGATGATTGGCATTGGCAGAGAGAGAAGTGCCTTGACCTGTCTCGAAATACATTACATTGTTGCCGATCGTGCCGCGATTGAGGGATAAAGCGGCTTGTTGTGCCTCTTTTAATAGAGCAAGGTCAATACCAAAAGCGCGATTGGTCCCCTCCGTGCCGCCAATCGATTGAAAAACCAGATCGACGGGCGCGCCTCTTTCGATCGTTTGGATGGTATTGGTTACGTGAGTGAGCACACAAGATTGGGTTGGGATGCGATAATGTTGGATAACCTCATCGAGCATGTTGAGTAGGTCGATTACTTGGGCAAGGTTATCGGTAGCAGGATTAATACCAATCACCGCATCACCACTTCCGTACATCAATCCGTCAAAAATACTGGCAGCGATACCACTGATGTCGTCGGTGGGATGATTGGGCTGCAGTCGAGTAGACATCCGATTAGGCAAACCGATAGTATTACGAAATGCGGTGATCACTTGACACTTTTTGGCGACCAAAATCAAATCTTGATTGCGCATGATTTTACAAACCGCAGCCGCCATTTCTGGTGTGATGCCATCTCGAACTAGCGCTAACTGGGAACCATCGACATGATCGCTGAGTAACCAATCTCGAAAATCACCCACAGTAAAATGTGCAATAGGAGCAAAGGCCACAGGATCATGGTTGTCAATAATTAAGCGAGTGACTTCATCGAGTTCATATGGAATGACGGATTCGGTCAGAAACGTCTGCAGTGGTAGATCGGCAAGTGTCATCTGAGCGACCACACGTTCTGTAGCTGAATCTGCCGCTAATCCCGCTAAACGATCCCCTGAACGTTCTGGTGTCGCCTTAGCCATTAACTCCGCGAGAGAATGAAATAAGTAAACTTGGTTTCCTTGTTGTCGACGAAATGTGTGTGTCATGTGCGTTCCTGCCAGTAAACGTGTCGACTATCTACTGTAGAGTATAATGATGGTGTTTTTTAGTAAGTGACTGAAAATAATATTTTTATTACTTTTTTGTTTACTCTTTGACGCTGAATTAAAGTTCATGTAGAACCCTGAAAGGCAGGACGTATGGTTTACGTGAGCCAGTAAGCCACTTGTTAGTGAGGATTTTTAGCCAACAAACTGGACATTTATCCAGTGTGAAAATACCATTATTGGAGATAAAGACATATAGGCTAGTGGATTACTATGCAATGGATTCTTGAGCATCAATCTTTGATCCTCTCATCACTTTTTTCTGCAACAGTTAGCGGCATCGCCGTGGGTTGGTGGGTCAAACAACGCTTCATTACCCAAACTCAACTGCTGGAGCAGCAACTCAGCTCCGAAAAGCAGCTTCATCAACAACAGCTTGAACAAGTCAATCATAGCTTGGAGCAGGCACAACAAGAGTTGGATGACTTGGATGACGCACGAGATAAAGCGGCGTTTGATGTGAGGCAAACTCACGGAAAATTGATGGCTGCGATGGAAAAGCTGCGTTATTTCGAAGCGGTGAAACAAGAGCGCCAACAATATTTTGATGAATTGGGTCAAATGCGAGAGCATAAATCGCGTCTTGAAACGCAACTTCGTGAGCAGCAAGTGCGCCATGAACAGATCAACCAAGCCAATGCAGATAAATTACAGATCCTTGAGCAAGCTGAAGCTCGCTTAAAACAACAGTTTGAGCACTTAGCCAACCAATTATTCGAAGAAAAAACCGCCAAGGTTGATGTGCAAAATCGCCAAAGCTTAGAAGGGCTTTTATCGCCACTTAAAGAACAACTAGAAGGGTTTAAAAAGCAAGTTAATGATAGCTTTAGCCAAGAAGCGAAAGAGCGCCATACTCTCGTTCATGAATTGAAAAACTTACAGCGTTTGAATGAACAGATGACCCAAGAGGCAGTCAATTTGACTCAAGCGCTAAAAGGGGATAATAAACAGCAAGGTAACTGGGGCGAAGTTGTTTTAGCTCGCGTACTCGCTGAGTCAGGTCTGCGCGAAGGGCATGAATACCAAACACAAGTGAGCTTGCAAAATGAAGCAGGTAAACGTTACCAGCCTGATGTCATCGTTCATTTGCCACAAAATAAACAGGTTGTTGTCGACTCTAAAATGACCCTAGTGGCCTACGAGCGCTATTTCAATGCTGATAATGATCGGCAACGTCAACACGCGCTTAATGATCATTTGGCAGCTTTACGTTCCCATATCAAAGGATTGAGTCTAAAAGACTATCATCAGCTTAAAGGTATTCAGAGCCTTGATTATGTGTTGATGTTTATCCCTGTGGAGCCCGCTTTTCAAGTTGCGATTCAAGCCGATCCTAGTTTGATCAAAGAAGCGATGGAGCAAAATATTATTTTGGTCAGTCCAACCACATTGCTGGTGGCATTACGTACAATTGATAATTTATGGCGTAACGAGCGCCAGAATGAAAACGCGCAATTGATCGCTGAACGTGCAGCGAAACTGTATGATAAGCTGCGCTTATTTGTTGATGACATGGAAGGGCTAGGAGGAGCTTTGGATAAAGCTAACCAGAGCTACCAAGGGGCGATGAACAAATTAGCTACAGGACGTGGCAATGTGATCCGCCAAGCCGAAAGCTTCAAGCAGTTAGGGGTTGAGGTAAAACGCCCGATTTCTCCTCATCTGAGTCAACTGGCACAAAGTGAGCCATTTTCGGAAAATGCTTCTTTAGTAGAAAGACATCCGGGTGAGGATAAAGTAAACTAATCACCCGCAGTGTCGTGGGCGTAGAATAAATGTGAGTCAGCGTCCCATGTGATGTCAGTGCTGCTAAAGAGGAATCAAAATGACGAACACAAACGAGCAATCGAATGCAACTTTAGACGATAGTGATACCACCCACTTCGGTTTTACCACGGTAGCAAAAGAAGAAAAAGTAACCAAAGTTGCTGAAGTTTTCCACTCAGTAGCGGCGAAGTACGATCTGATGAACGATTTGATGTCGGGTGGTGTGCATCGACTTTGGAAACGTTTCACAATTGACTGCAGTGGAGCACGTCCTGGACAACGTATTCTTGATCTTGGCGGTGGTACTGGTGACTTAACCGCAAAGTTTTCTCGTATTGTCGGTGAGCAAGGCCAGGTAATTTTGGCTGATATTAATAATTCGATGCTGAATGTTGGTCGTGATAAGCTGCGTGACAACGGGACTGTCGGTAACGTGCATTATGTTCAAGCCAATGCAGAAGAACTACCATTCCCAGATGACTACTTTGATGTGATTACTATTAGCTTTTGTTTGCGTAATGTTACGGATAAAGATAAAGCATTGCGCTCTATGTTTCGAGTATTGAAACCTGGCGGTCGATTACTGGTATTGGAATTTTCCAAGCCTATTCTGGAGCCGTTATCGAAGATCTATGATGCATATTCTTTCCATCTGCTACCTAAAATAGGTGAACTCGTTGCTAAGGATGAGGGTAGCTACCGCTATTTAGCTGAATCTATTCGTATGCACCCTGATCAAGCCACGTTAGAAGGGATGATGATCGAAGCTGGTTTTGAAAACACAAAATATTATAATTTAACGGGTGGTATCGTAGCGTTGCACCGCGGCTACAAATTCTAAGGATATCCGCTATGCCATTTCAACCCTTGATGACGGCTGTGGTAGAAAAGTCGTTGAATACCTTGATTAAAGATGACCCAGCTTTGGTGCGTCGTTTGGCTCGTTTAAAAGGGCAGGTGATTCAGTTGCACCTCAAAGAGGTTAATCAAACACTGACGTTTATTTTCAGTCAGCAAATTGATGTATTGGCTGCGTATGAAGGGCAGCCTGACTGTTCCTTATCGTTAAACTTGAGTGTTTTACCTGAGCTGCGTGATCAAGCCAACATTACGCGACTGATCAAGCAAGATAAGCTTGAATTAGACGGTGATATTCATCTGGCGCAGAAGTTTTCGCAATTAATGGTTGATTGTAAACCCGATATCGAAGAGTGGCTATCTCGCCTGACTGGCGATATCGTTGCTCATACATTAGTACAAAATACAAAAAATATCGGCAGTTTTTTTGCTTCACAAATTGAAAAGCATCAACGTTACTTTGGTCAAGCAATTACTGAAGAATGGAAATTAGCGCCTGGAGCGTTGGAAGTGACGTATTTTTGCGATCAAGTGGATGATCTACGTAGCCAAGCATCGTGTGTGGCTGCTCGGCTGGATGCTTTAATTCAACAGGTAGAATCCACGTCTTCACCTGTGGAGAAATCATGACACCAACAGAGATAAAACGTTTATACCAGATTATAAAAATCCAGCTTGAATATGGCCTGGATGAGCTGTTACCGGAGCACAAATTAGCGCAAGCGCCATTATTGATGCGTAAAAGTCTGTTTTGGATAAAGAATCAACACCCAGATAAACCTATAGGTGAGCGACTGCGTTTGGCTTTGCAGGCATTGGGGCCGGTGTGGATTAAGTTTGGTCAGATGATGTCGACGCGCCGTGATTTATTTCCTCCTCACATTGCCGATCCTTTAGCCTTACTGCAAGACCAAGTGACCCCGTTTGATGGTCAACTGGCTTTACAACAAATTGAGCAAGCGCTTGGTGGGCCTATTTCTCAGTGGTTTAGCGACTTTGATCTTCAACCACTGGCTTCTGCTTCGATCGCTCAGGTACACACTGCACGTTTAAAAGAAAATGGGCAAGAAGTGGTACTGAAGGTTATTCGCCCTGATATTCGCCCTATTATTGATTCAGATCTAAAACTGATGCACCGTTTGGCACGTATAGTATCCAAAGCAATGCCAGCAACGCGTCGGCTCAAGCCAGTAGAAGTGGTTCGTGAGTACCAAAAAACCTTACTCGATGAGTTGGATCTGCGTCGTGAAGCCGCTAATGCGATTCAGCTCAGACGTAACTTTGCTGATAGCCAAGAATTGTACGTTCCTGAAGTTTACCCTGATTTTAGCAACGAAACGGTCATGGTTTCTGAGCGCATATATGGAATCCAGGTTTCCGACATCGAAGGGCTAAAGGCAAACGGCACCAACATGAAGTTGTTAGCGGAGCGTGGTGTGAGCGTGTTCTTTACCCAAGTGTTTCGAGACAGCTTTTTCCATGCGGACATGCATCCCGGTAATGTCTTTGTCAAACCAGAACATCCCGACAACCCAATGTGGATTGGGCTGGATTGCGGCATTGTAGGCACGCTCAATAGCGAAGATAAGCGTTATTTAGCCGAAAACTTTTTGGCATTTTTTAATCGTGATTATCGTCGAGTCGCGGAGTTACATGTTGATTCAGGATGGGTTCCTGTCGACACCAACGTCGATGAGTTTGAATTTGCCATTCGAATTGTGTGTGAGCCTATTTTTGCTAAGCCATTGTGTGAAATTTCTTTTGGACATGTGTTGCTGAATTTATTTAACACCGCTCGGCGCTTCAATATGGAAGTGCAACCGCAATTGGTGCTGTTGCAAAAAACCTTGCTTTATGTCGAGGGTTTAGGTCGTCAACTTTATCCACAATTAGATCTGTGGGAGACCGCTAAACCTTTTCTTGAGCAGTGGATGATGAACCAAGTTGGGCCACAAGCTTTATTGAATGCTATCAAAGATCGTGCGCCGTTTTGGGCAGAAAAATTGCCAGAACTACCAGAACTGCTCTACGATAGCCTTAGGCAGGGTAAAGCCATGAATCAACGTATTGATTCTTTATATCATGGTTACCAATATAGTAAGCGCCAGCAAGCAACAGGACGTTTTCTTTTTGGGATTGGGGCGACACTGACGATATGCTCAGCCATATTGTTAGATAGTGAACAGCCTTTTTTGTCTAGTAGCATTTTTGTTCTTGGCTTCACATTTTGGATGCTAAGTTGGCGAGTTTATCGTAAATAAGCGTTAAGCTATTGAATTATTTTTACTTAACTACCGAGGTGTATAAGATGGGTGGTATTAGTGTTTGGCAACTTCTTATTATTGCCGTAATTGTTGTACTGCTATTTGGGACGAAGAAGCTCCGTGGTATCGGCGGCGATCTCGGTGGCGCTGTGAAAGGCTTCAAAAAAGCCATGAGTGATGACGAAGCCAGTAATAAAGCTAAAGATGCTGACTTTGAAACAAAAAGCTTAGAAGAAACGCAGAAGAAAGAAGCCACTTCTGACGTTAAAAAAGATAAAGAGCAGGCATAGAACGTGTTTGATATCGGTTTTTGGGAACTGGTATTGATCTCTGTGGTTGGCCTTGTTGTGCTTGGACCAGAGCGCCTGCCACATGCGATTCGTAGTGTGACCCGCTTTATCGGTTCAGCCAAAAAGATGGCGAACAGTGTGAAGGATGAACTCTCACACGAGCTAAGGGTTCAAGAGTTGCAAGAAAACTTGCGTAAGGCCGAAAGAATGGGGATGGAGGACATTTCTCCTGAACTTAAATCTTCGGTTGATGAACTCAAGAAAGCGGCCCAATCGGTCCAGCGCCCTTATGCGAAGCCAACTGCCACGGAAGCTGACTCGACTGCAAAGCCAACTGACATTAATCACGATGGCCGAGTAAAAGTGACAGCGGCTGATGAAAAGGCCGAATAGTCCCATAATGAGGAGCTGCTCGACCAAGTAGCTCCTTTTTGATCAGGTTTTACATAAGAGGTTTGCCATGTCTACTGTTGAGCAGACACAGCCTTTAATCAGTCACTTATTAGAACTCCGCAATCGACTATTACGCTGTATATTAGCGGTATTAGTGGTGTTCATTGGGCTGATTTATTTTTCTAATTATATTTATGAGTTTATTTCCGCACCTTTGGTTGAAAGACTGCCAGAGGGAGCGACGATGATTGCTACCGATGTAGCATCACCCTTTTTTACCCCTTTAAAACTGACGCTCATCGCTTCAGTGTTTGTCGCGGTACCTTTCATACTTTATCAAGTGTGGGCTTTTGTTGCGCCAGGCCTATATAAGCATGAGCGCCGTTTAGTGATGCCGTTACTTTTTTCGAGCTCTTTACTGTTTTATTGCGGTGTTGCTTTTGCTTATTTTGTTGTCTTTCCACTCGTATTTGGCTTCTTTACTGCAATTTCTTTGGGCGGGGTTGAATTTGCGACAGATATTTCTAGTTACTTAGATTTTGTCTTAGCTCTATTTATGGCATTTGGTATTGCATTCGAAGTGCCTGTTGCCATTATTTTACTGTGTTGGACAGGGGCGACGACGCCGAAAAGCTTGAGTGAAAAAAGGCCGTATATTGTTGTCGCGGCATTCATTGTTGGGATGTTGCTCACTCCTCCAGATATTATTTCGCAAACGCTACTGGCGATTCCAATGTGCTTGTTATTTGAAGTAGGACTATTTTTTGCCCGCTTTTATGTACGTTCAGAACCACAAGAAGCGGAAGAAGATTAAGCAGCAGTTTATCCAACATGAAATAAAAAAGCGGCTGAGTTTTTCTTAGCCGCTTTTTTGTTTTATCTAGCAATCTATTGGGTATGGAGTCTGTTGGTCTCTCAGCCTGACTTTGACAGTGAGTGATTGGCATAAGAGCGAAAGACCTTGCTGAATAAGTGCGATGATCTTTATCGCAAGGTTAATTTGTAACCATAGTTTTGGCAGATATAGATCTCTTTAATCCCTATCAGCTTTTGCAGCCAATGGCGTTGATGACGTTTGAGATGCTCACCATGTTGACACATACGATTCCTTATATGTTCTTATTTTTTCGGCAATGTATATGCAGTTAGTTTAGTTTGTAAATGCCATGCATATATTCTGTCATACTAATCCCATTATCTGTCGGTTAATTGGCTGTTGTTAGGCTAAGTTGAACAAAGCGACGGCATTGGCTGTCGTGAGAGTATCAATAGTTTCAAGGCTATCTTGCCTTAATTCCGCAATACGTGCCGCGACTAACGAAGTATAAGCAGGTTCATTACGTTTACCTCGATGAGGAACAGGAGCCAGATAAGGGCAATCGGTTTCAAGAATCACCCAGTTCATATCCAAATCTGGAATGACTTTATCCATCCCGCCATTTTTAAACGTTGAAACACCGCCAATACCTAGATGAAAACCTAACTCGTTGATGGCTCTTGCTTCTTCAAGGCTGCCACCAAAGCAATGAAAGACACCTCTTAGTCGACCGTCTTGTTCTTGACGTAATATGGCCAGCGTTTCTTCGATCGAATCACGGGTGTGGATTACGACGGGCAGATCCAACTCTTTTGCCCAGTTCAATTGGCTGACAAAGGCCATTTCTTGTTCGGCACGATAAGTTTTGTCCCAATAGAGATCGATACCAATTTCACCGACAGCAATAAAATTGTGCTGATTAAACCAATCACGGATGATGGCCAATGTTTGTTCAACGTTGCCATCCACGTAGCAAGGATGCAAACCCATCATAGAACGGCAAACATCAGGATAAGCTGCTTCTGTTTGGAGCATAGGAGCGATAGAGTCGAGATCGATGTTAGGCAGAAGTATTTGGCTAATGCCCTGCTCTAAAGCACGTTTGACGACATCATCACGGTCGTTATCAAATTCGCTGGCATAAATATGTGCATGAGTATCGATCATCTTTTTTCTCTATGGCTGTCGTTAGATTAAATTAATGATCAGTATACTTTAGTGTGCGTTCCGGGTCATTTTTGGTTTTTTCAGTCCATTTTTTCATATTGATACTCGCAAGCCCTATCAAGAATGATATGATTTTGCCCTTAAGTGATTTGCTCATCCCCACTATCCAGACAAGGAGATTATGGTGTCAGTATCAATTCAAGGTCCCTTCCCTGCACGTCGTATGCGCCGTATGCGCAAGCATGATTTTAGTCGCCGCCTGATGGCTGAGAACCAAGTATCAGTCAATGACTTGATTTATCCAATGTTCATTCTAATGGGTAAAGGTCGTCGAGAAAGTGTGGACTCTATGCCAGGAATCGAACGTCTATCAATCGATTTAATGTTGGAAGAGGCGCAATATATAGCCAATTTAGGCGTTCCAGCGATTGCACTTTTCCCAGTGGTCAATCAGGACGCAAAAAGTTTATGTGCTGCAGAAGCTTATAACTCAGAAGGGCTAGTACAAAGAGCGGTACGTGAATTGAAGCAACATGTGCCTCAAATTGGTGTGATAACCGATGTTGCTTTAGACCCTTTTACCACCCATGGTCAAGATGGCATCATTGATGAGGAAGGCTATGTTCTTAATGATGAAACAACGGATGTTTTGGTCAAGCAAGCTTTGTCTCATGCAGAAGCGGGAGCTGATGTTGTAGCACCTTCAGATATGATGGATGGACGGATTGGTAAAATTCGTGAGGCGCTTGAAGAGGCTGGTTATATTCATACTCAGATCATGGCTTATTCTGCTAAGTACGCATCTAGTTATTATGGCCCATTCCGCGATGCAGTGGGTTCTGCATCTAACTTAAAAGGTGGTAATAAGAAAAACTACCAAATGGACCCGGCTAACAGCGATGAAGCTCTACAAGAAGTGGCACTCGATATCAACGAGGGTGCTGATATGGTGATGGTGAAACCAGGAATGCCTTATTTAGATATTGTCCGTCGAGTCAAAAATGAGTTGCAAGTTCCGACCTTCGCTTACCAAGTCTCTGGTGAATACGCTATGCATAAAGCGGCGTTTGAAAATGGCTGGTTAAAGGAACGCGACACGGTGATGGAATCGTTATTGTGCTTTAAGCGTGCAGGAGCTGACGGCATTTTAACTTACTTTGCCAAAGACGTTGCACAGTGGTTAGCTCAGGATAGCCTGCAGATTTCGCAGCATTTAGTTGAAGAGTAATTATCGCTCTGTGAGAAAATAGAAGCTGGCAACTATTGTCGCTTTTCTTATACCCAAGTAACCTCATATGAATATATACCCAGTAATCTGGATATATAGCGTTTGAAGTGACTTGGGTATTTTTATTTCTGGAGAGAAAAATAATGACGATGTTGATTCGTGAAGGCACATTTGAGGAAGTGCTCCAAGTAGTCACGAGTGTGACAAAATTTACTAATATAGAGAGGGTTGAATCACTGGCTGAGCGTATTAGAGATAAAAATATTTGCTCTTGGTAGCAGAAAAAGTAGGGGCTATTTTAGGTTTTAAAATCGGATATGAGTTGGATAACAGCACTTTGTATAGTTGGCTTGGAGGTGTGGTTGTTAATGCTCGCAATGAAGGTGTTGCACAGATGTTCCTAGAGGCTCAAGAAGAGTGGATCATTGAATAAGGTTACAAAATATTAAAATTAAAATCACGCAACCAGTTTAATGCAATACTTTGCTTATTGTTGAGTGATGATTATCTAATTGAAAAAACTAAGGAAAAGTCGAAAATTCGTGAATCTAGAGTCTATTTTGTTAAAACAGTGTAAAAATAAATGAGATTATTTCTCATTTAAAGCTTGACTGATAAATGAGAATCATTATTATTAACGTTGTCTTAGGGAGATGAACAAGTGATTTAACATGTGAAATTGTTAGTTAATATTACTTGCTAGCAAAGCCGCTTGCATAATTCTTGTGCACATTCTTTTTGACACGACATTGCTCACATTGCTTCCAGTGTAATTTATAGCTTCTTGGTAAATTGTGTATCCAAGAAAACAGTTTACCAATTCTGCTAGGCGACCCAATTGGGTCGCTTTTTTCTTTTCTGGGATTTACATTGATGCCAATCCTAGCATCTTTTCCACATAGTATGATCATTTTTGGATCCTGGATCTTTCTTTTTCTTTTAAAGTTAATAATTAAATAACAATGACTTAAATTATTTTCCTGGCGTTTTATTTATCTGTTGATAACCAGTGCATATTTTTTATAAACAGAGTTATCCACATTTCAGATAACGTGAACAAAAAAAATGACAAATTTAGGTTCATAGGATCAAACGAACAGGATAGATTCAAAGCAGCAGTCGTGGCATCCTAAGCAGATCTTTTAAGTACTGATTTGGATACAGACAATTATGGCAAGTATTCCTGAAAACCCTTTGATTCTTATCGATGGATCTTCCTATCTCTATCGCGCTTTTCACGCTTACCCTGGCACAATGAGCAACGGGCATATTCCAACTAATGCCGTTTATGGTGTGGTCAACATGCTGCGCAGTATGATGCGTCAATTTGCTTCTGAGCGTATTGCTGTGGTTTTCGATGCGAAGGGTAAAACCTTCCGTGATGACATGTACCCAGAATACAAGGCAAATCGACCACCAATGCCAGATGACTTACGTTGTCAAATCGAGCCGTTACATAATGTTATTCGTGCAATGGGTTTGCCGCTTATCTGCATTCCGGGTGTAGAAGCCGATGATGTGATCGGTACTCTTGCTTATCAAGCGTCGCAACAAGGTATGCCCGTTTTGATCAGTACTGGTGATAAAGATATGGCCCAGTTGGTCGATGATAATGTTACTTTGATCAACACTATGACCAACGTAGTGATGGATCGCGAAGGTGTGATTGAGAAGTTTGGTATCCCACCAGAGCTGATCATCGACTACTTAGCGTTGATGGGCGATAAAGTCGATAATATTCCAGGTGTTCCGGGTGTCGGTGATAAAACCGCAACGGCGCTGCTACAAGGCATTGGCGGTCTGACCAAGTTGTACGAAAACCTTGATGATATCGCGGCACTTGGCTTCCGTGGTTCGAAAACCATGGCGAAAAAGCTCGTCGATAACAAAGACAACGCCACGCTGTCTTACGAGCTTGCCACCATCAAGTTGGATGTTGAGCTGGAAGAGACGCCAGACTCATTGCTAAAATCAGAACCAAGCACCGATGAGCTGATCAAACTGTACGGTCAGTTGACGTTCAAGTCTTGGTTGAATGAGCTATTAGAAGGCGGAACAGGTGTAGTCGAAGCGGATGAATCAACTGGCACAGCGCGTGTTGGTTCTGCTTCATCTAAAGCCGATATAGACACCTCGGTGGTAAAAATCGACCGTAGTCAATACGCAACTATTCTAGATGAAGCTTCATTTAATGCTTGGATAGAAAAACTAAAAGCGTCTGAATTATTTGCGTTTGATACCGAAACTGACAGCTTGGATTACATGGTGGCAAACTTAGTGGGCTTATCATTTGCAACCGATGAAGGCATTGCTGCTTACGTACCTGTAGCGCATGACTACCTAGATGTCCCTCAGCAACTAGACCGCAGCTGGGTATTGGAACAGCTAAAACCAATTCTTGAAGACGAAGCACAAGCAAAGGTGGGTCAGAACCTAAAATACGATGCATCTGTGCTGGCTCGATACGGCATTGATATGAAAGGCATCAAGCATGACACCATGTTGGCGTCTTATGTTTACAACAGTGTAGGTGGCAAGCACGATATGGATAGCTTGGCATTGCGCTTCCTACAGCACAGCTGCATTTCATTCGAGCAAATCGCAGGTAAAGGTAAGAACCAACTGACCTTCAACCAAATCGAGCTGGATGAAGCTTCTCCATATGCAGCGGAAGATGCGGACGTGACACTTCGTCTACATAACCGTTTATTTGCTAACATCGAACAAGATGAAAAGCTAAAAACCGTATACGAAGAAATCGAAATGCCACTTGTGCCAGTGTTGTCTCGCATTGAACGCACCGGAGTATTAATTGACGACATGAAGCTGAGCGCGCAGTCGTTAGAGATCGCTGCACGTCTGGACGAGCTTGAGCAAAAGGCGTACGAGATTGCAGAACAAGAGTTCAACATGAACTCGCCGAAGCAACTGCAAGCGCTTCTGTTTGAGAAAATGGGTCTGCCAGTCATCAAAAAGACACCATCAGGTACGCCTTCTACTAATGAAGAAGTGCTGCAAGAGCTTGCTCTAGATTACCCACTCCCAAAGCTTATCTTGGAATACCGTGGTTTGGCGAAGCTTAAGTCGACTTACACCGATAAACTGCCTAAAATGATTAATCCATCAACGGGCCGTGTGCATACTTCTTACCATCAAGCGGTTACGGCAACGGGTCGTCTGTCATCCACCGATCCTAACTTGCAGAACATTCCAATTCGTAACGAAGAAGGGCGTCGTATCCGTCAGGCATTTGTTGCCCCTACGGGTTACAAGATTCTGGCGGTCGATTACTCTCAAATCGAATTGCGTATTATGGCGCACCTATCAGGTGACCAAGCGCTGCTTGATGCATTCCGTGACGGTAAAGATATCCACGCGGCAACGGCAGCAGAAATCATGGGAGTGACCATTGATGAGGTTTCCAGTGAGCAACGTCGCCGTGCGAAAGCGGTTAACTTCGGTCTTATCTACGGCATGAGTGCGTTTGGTTTGGCAAAACAACTGGGCATTCCTCGAGGTGAAGCACAAGCGTACATGGACAAGTATTTCGAGCGCTACCCAGGTGTGATGCAATATATGGAAGACACACGCAGTGCGGCTTCAGAGCAAGGCTACGTCGAAACGATTTTTGGCCGTCGTTTACACCTTCCGGAAATTCAATCTCGTAACGGCATGCGTCGTAAAGCGGCAGAACGCGCAGCGATAAACGCACCGATGCAAGGTACTGCGGCTGATATTATTAAGAAAGCGATGTTACTGGTTGATCAGTGGATTCAAGAAGAAGGTAAGGGTCGAGTGAAACTTCTGATGCAAGTACACGATGAATTGGTGTTTGAAGTGGAAGAGTCGTCTTTGTCCGAAATTGAAAGTAAAGTACAAAAATTGATGGAGTCGGCAGCGGATCTCAAGGTGCCTCTTGTAGCTGAAGCCGGACATGGTGATAATTGGGATCAAGCACATTAACTCCATTATTATTTGATATTTTTGCTTTTATTAGAGCACAGAATGTAAGGGCTGGGTTTTTTAAGACATTATGAAAATTTTGTCTTCGAAAGTTAAATGTTATTTAGTGAAATTTTCATGAAAAAAAATTACAAAACCTATTTGCAAAGATGACCAATTGTTGTACATTATCTGTGTAGGGTACAGAGGTAAGATGTTCTATCTTTCAGACCTTTTGTTTCACGTTATTGGATTAGGCTGATTCAGCCGCCCCAGTCAGCTTTTGACTGGGGCGTTTTTTATTTCAGTAAGAAAAAGTCCAACCATTTCTCTTTGATTTGAACGCTAAGTTATTCCCATTATTTATTGTTTTATAAATAATGTATTAATGCCCTCTGGACTTTTAAACTTTCCATGATGTTACAGAATTATTTTATTCCATTATAAATAGCTTCGATCACACTTTTGTTTTTTATTGAAGGAAAGTAAGTCGATTGTTTTATTGCTAGTATTTTTACTAAACTATTGATTTAAATATTAATTTATAGGGTCTTGTCATGTTTATTATTTTACTTTATTGACAGTGGTGCTTTATAAAATGGTTGAATTTATTTTTTGGTTAAGTAATGTTCAAAGGCATAATAATTATTATTGATTTTTCTCTCCTATTATCCCTGCTAGGAAGGCGGGGATTTTTATTTCTTTTAAACTCAGCCTGTTGGGTATAGGGTAATCGTAGCGATCAAAAAAAAGCCCCACCGTAGGCAGGGCAACTTCGAAAGCAATGAAGACTTTCGTTAATTAGTCATCTTGCTCGCCATTCTCTGGAGCATCTTCTTGCTCGTCTTCATCTATTAAGTGTGCAAGAGCAGGTGCAAACCAAGTATCAAGTTTGGTCCGAAGCTGATCAACCCCTAGTCCTTTCAGTGAAGAGAATACATCAACGGATACGTCCCCACCAAAAGTCTCGACCTGCTTACGGATTTTGAGTAGTGTCTGTTTACGAGCACCACTTTTCAGCTTATCTGCTTTGGTTAGTAGCACTTGAACCGGGATACGGCTATCGATCGCCCAGAAAATCATTTGCTGATCGAGGTCTTTCATTGGATGGCGAATGTCCATTAATACCACTAAGCCTTTCAAACATTCACGCTTTTGAAGGTATTCCCCCAGTGATTTTTGCCATTTATTTTTCATTTCAATGGGTACTTGTGCGAAACCGTATCCTGGCAAATCAACGATATGACACCCTTCCGTAACTTTAAACAGATTGATTAATTGAGTCCGTCCCGGTGTTTTAGAGGTCTTAGCTAGACTCTTTTGATTGGTTAAACGATTCAGTGCACTCGATTTACCTGCGTTTGAGCGTCCTGCAAACGCAATCTCGACACCTTCGTCTTCTGGTAGATGACGTATATCAGGTGCACTGGTGATGAAATGCGTGTTTTGGTAATGAATTTTTACGCTCACTGTTAACTCCATCTCGACTTTGTATCGTCGACTGATTACTTTTATATGAAATTGTGTAATATAACCGTGCTCGGCATAAGGTCGCCTATTGTACCATGAGTGTACACGGTATGTTCATATTCCGTAGTACGGGAAGCTTGATAATTATAATGGAATGTCATGAAGAAATTAGCACTAGTCTTGAGTCTTTTAGCCAGTTGCTCAGTATGGGCCCAAGGTAATATTGAAGCTGGCAAAGCAAAATCACAAACTTGTGTTGCCTGTCATGGGGCCGATGGAAATAGCCCAATCGCTATGTACCCGAAACTTGCAGGTCAGCACGCTAAATATCTTGAAAAGCAGCTGAAGGATCTAAAACTCGGTATGAGCAGTGGTGGTAAGCAGGGCCGATATGACCCTGTAATGAGCGCAATGGCAATGCCACTCAGCAATGAAGACATCGCTGATTTGTCAGCTTATTATGCATCTTTACCTATCTCGGAAAATAGCACCCCAGAGAATGCAGTCGAGCAAGGTAAGGTGCTTTATACCGCTGGTGATGCATCTCGTGGCCTAACTGCTTGTATTGCCTGTCACGGTCCTCGTGGTAACGGAACAGGACTTTCTGGCTTCCCAAAAATTTCTGGTCAGCATGCGGATTATATCAAAGCGCAGTTAGAGAAATTCCGTGATGGTGCTCGTGGTAACGATATGAATGCCATGATGAGAGACATTGCGAAAAAGTTAACTAATGAAGACATTAATAGCCTATCACAATACGTTGGCGGCCTTCACTAATTATCTATCTTCACTCTCTTTTTGACTACAATACCCTCAATTGTAGTGGGGCACTTTGCCCCACTACAAAACGATAATAAAATAATCAGTAATGAGAGACCTTGCTTAAAGCTTGTGAGAGATCCGCTATACCTGAATCAGATAATTCTATCTTTTGACTCTTAAATTATTGAAATAAATCGACATTTAATTTGTTTGCTAATTTTTTATAAATAATTGTAGATGGCTAACTTGCTGATTTTCGCTAAAGAAGTAAAGTGGTATTTGTTCAACGGATACTGAACAGCAGAACTCAAGCTAAGGAAGAGCTATTTATAAAAATAGTGGCGATAAAGAGCTCAAGGTAAGTAGGAAGCTTACTTGATATGGATGGTCATCTCGTCTGATGGTTTAGACAATGAAAAGGATCAAGCTCAGGAAGAGCTCAGTAGACAGGAAGTAAAAGGATAGCCAAAACTCATCAGGAAGATGAAGAACAACATGGCTGGCAGGGAAAGCATAAAAAATAACAGGATCGTTGGAGCATCTTATCGATGCAACCTTATTTAGCTATTTTCAATAGCAATCAGAAATCGGCAGCCTAATCTGCCGTTTTTTTTTGCTTCATTAAACCTTACAACCAGTAACTTCAAGATGTAGAGCTCAGTGAGCTAACTTGCCTTGATGATGTTGTGCTAAGGTAAATATCTTGTAATCGTTTTATTATTGATGACAATGAAAATAATTTTTTTGACAATAATTGTTGAAAAAACACCCAAGAGCTCTCCAATATAGCATCACTTTCTGGTATGTTTCGCATCCCTGTTTGAGGAAGTCAGCATGCATACTTGCCCTTTATGCCAGAATCAGCGCACGGAATATTACATTGAAGATACGAATCGAGTATACCTCCAATGTACAAGGTGTCAGTTAGTTTTCGTCAACCCAAGTCAACGCTTGGATGCGGAAACAGAAAAAGCACACTATGATCTGCATGAGAACAATCCTGAAGATATGGGATATCGACGTTTTTTGTCGAGGATAGCTGAGCCAATGGCGGCACGAATTTGTCCACACTCCAAAGGGATTGACTTTGGTTGTGGACCTGGCCCAACCCTGTCTCTCATGTTAGAGCAAGTGGGCCATGATATGGCATTGTATGACCTTTACTACCACCCAGATACGTCGGTGTTAGAAAAGCAGTATGATTTCATGACAGCAACAGAGGTGATAGAACACCTCTACCACCCCGATGTGGTGTGGAAGCAATGGTTGAATTTAGTTAAGCCAGGAGGCTGGATTGGCGTCATGACCAAATTGGTTATGAGTAAAGAAGCCTTTCAAACATGGCATTATAAGAATGATCTCACTCATGTAGCATTCTTCAGCCGTGAAACATTCCAGTTCCTAGCTGAGCGAGATAATCTCGAACTCGAATTTATTGGTAATGATGTAATTTTACTGAGGAAGCCCCAGTAATGAGCCGTAGTAAAAAATCTAGGAAGCCAGGAGCCGCAGGCGCACCTGAGTTTATTGTCACTCGTAATCGTACAGAATCTGATGTTGAAGGCCGTTTACGTAAGCGTGCTAAAAAACGCAAAGGTCTTAAGCAAGGCAGTCGTAATTCTGATGTCAACGAGCAGAAGAAGCAATCCGCCGCGCAAAATCGCGATCCGCGTTTGGGCAGCAAGAAAAAGATTCCGTTAATTGTTGAACCAGTAAAGAAAATGACTAAGCAAGAGCGCCGTTTGTCTGCTCAGCAAGAGTTAGAAATGCTGGAAAATGACGCTCAACTTAACGTATTGCTCGATCGCATTGAGGCGGGCGAAAACTTGGGAACAGGTTTGCAGAAATATGTTGATGAGAAACTTGACCGTATTGAAGTACTGATGAATCAATTAGGCTTGTTGGGGCCTGAGCAAGAAGAAGAGGACTTTACTGTGGCAAAAGGCACTCGTAATGACGATGACTTGCTGTCAGATTTCGAAGACATCAATTTCGACGATTATAAAGGATAATTCATCCATGAACGTAACCTTATTAGCGACTGCAGGTGCTGTGATTATTATCGCGCTGGCTTCTTATGCAGGTTACCTTCTTCTGCAATTGAAAAGGCAAAAGGAGTTGCAGCTTAGACATCAAAAATTGGCGATAGATAAACGTAACTCGAATATTTTTGAAAACGTTTATACGCTTTGCCAAGCTGGTATACAAGGTCAATGTGATTTATCCGAAATCAGTATCCGTGTGTATAACATTATGGATTATGTGCAAGGTGAGAGGCGTGTTGACTTTGATAACACTTATCCCGCTATTTCTGAGCTCTTTCACACGGTGAAAGATATGGCTCGTGGTGAAGAGCGTCAGCAGTTAGCCAAAAAAGAGCGAATGCAGCAAAATTTGACGCGTCACAAGGCAGAAACGCGCTTAAATGATGCGGTTATTGAAGAGCTTAAAATATTGCAAAAAAACATTCAGCCTTTGAATGATAAAATTGATATCAAGATAGTCTAGTTATATTCCTTAATGGCAATTTTATTGTATTTGAGGAGCCTGTGATCCTGCTGGCAGTTCTGTGGTTTTTTAGTGAAAAAAATGCCACTGTTAAGTATGGTAGTTAATGTTGTATTAGCCACAATACACTCTGAATTTTTGGGTAGCCTCTGTCTCCCTGTTGTTAACGGAAAGTATCATCATGTCGAATCAAGTTACTGAATCGAAACAGCAAATTGTCTGGGATCAAGAGATCTTGAATAAATACAATTATTCAGGTCCTCGCTATACTTCATACCCGACGGCTTTGGAGTTTCATGAAGCATTTACCATTTCAGATTACGATATGGCGTGTACTCAATATCCAGAGCGGCCATTGTCGTTATACATTCATATCCCTTTTTGTCATCAGCTTTGTTACTACTGTGGTTGTAATAAAGTTATCACTCGTCACGCACACAAAGCAGACCAATATCTTGATGCTCTCGAACATGAAATTCGTCAACGTGCGGCGTTACTGGCGGGAAGAATGGTTACACAATTGCATTTTGGGGGTGGGACTCCGACTTTTCTGTCGGCACAGCAAATTACCCGTTTGATGAATTTATTACGTCAGGAATTCACCTTCGATACTGAAGCTGAAATCAGTATTGAAGTGGATCCTCGCGAAATTGAGTTGACACTATTAGATCACCTCCGTAGTGAAGGCTTCAACCGTTTAAGTATTGGTGTCCAAGACTTTAATAAAGAAGTGCAGAAGCTGGTCAACCGTGAGCAAGATGAAGACTTTATTTTTGCTTTAGTTGAGCATGCTAAAGCACTTGGCTTTCGTTCAACTAACTTGGATTTAATCTACGGATTACCTAAACAGACCAAAGCGTCGTTTGCTCAAACATTGGAAAAAGTATTAACGATGCAGCCAGGGCGCTTGTCGATATTTAATTATGCTCATATGCCTCAACTTTTTGCTGCTCAACGCAAGATCAAAGAGGAAGATTTACCACAAGCGCAAGAGAAAATGGCGATCTTACAGGAAACCATTACTTCATTAACTGAGGCTGGTTACCAATTCATTGGTATGGATCACTTTGCTAAGCCTGATGATGAGTTGGCAATTGCGCAACGAGAGGGTATTCTGCATCGTAATTTCCAAGGCTATACCACTCAAGGTGAATGTGATCTGGTGGGCTTCGGTGTCTCGGCAATTTCTATGATTGGTGATGTTTATGCTCAGAATCAGAAGGAATTGAAAAAATACTATGCCCAAGTCGACGAATTACGCCATGCGTTATGGAAGGGTGTGTCTCTAGACCAAGATGACTTACTACGTAGAGAAGTCATCAAACAGCTGATTTGCAATTTTAAGTTAGATAAAAAAGTGATTGAAGCTGAATTTGGCGTGCAGTTTGAGCATTATTTCCAAGAAGACTTAGCGTTGTTGGCCACTTTTATTAATGACCAGTTAGTTGAAATGGATGAGAACGAAATCCGAGTGACATTACGTGGCCGGTTATTGATCCGTAATATCTGCATGAGCTTTGATAAATACTTACGTATCAAAGCCCGTCAGCAACAGTTTTCCCGAGTGATCTAAACCCAACCAGCTCTCGTGCAGCCAAGGTTTCTGATCTGCGCGCTTTCATCAAAAATGCCAGCAACCGCTGGCATTTTATTTTCTGCTTTAAACCCCTTACACCTTTAGGTGGTGAGAGCTAAGTTTGTCTTGCTGAACACGGCACCTCGCGGTGAATTGGGTCTATTGTTATGCGCGATCTTTTACTTTTTCTTTCAGTGCTGCTTTTTCGCTGTCAGTTAAGAAAGCAAGGTCTAGGCCATTGATTTGTGCCTGACGGATTTGCGCTTGAGTGAGGCCAGCGGCTGGTGCCGCAACTTCGTATTCGTAGGGTAACTCGATGCCTTCTACCGCGGGATCATCGGTGTTCAAACAGGCCAGTACGCCGCGATCAAGGAACTGTTTTATAGGGTGGTTGGCCAGAGACTCAACGGTACTGGTTTGAAAGTTTGAGGTCAGGCAAGACTCAATACCAATGCGGTTTTCTGCAAGGTAATCCATCAGTTTAGGGTCATGGATAGCTTTCACTCCGTGGCCGATACGTGTTGCACCAAGTTCATGGATTGCTTGCCACATGCTTTCTGCTCCAGCGGCCTCTCCAGCGTGAACGGTCACGTTAAGGCCCGCATCGCGAACTTGTTTGAAGTGAGAAACAAAAAGCTCACCAGGTTGGCCAAGCTCATCTCCAGCTAGATCCACGGCAACGATTTGGTCTTTTTGGCTTAAGATCGCATCCAGCTCTTGTTGGCAGGCGTTGGTGCCAAAAGTGCGGCTCATGATGCCAATCAAGTTGGCTTTTACGCCAAAATCACGCATACCGGATTGGACACCATCAACGACAGCTTCAACAACACCAGCAATTGGCAATGAGTGCTTCATAGCCATATAGTAAGGTGAGAAACGCAGCTCGGCATAATCGATTTGAGCGTTCAATGCGTCTTCGACATTTTCATAGGCGACTCTTCGGCATGCATCCAAATCACCAAGTACTGCAACTCCCCAGTCAAGTTTTGACAAAAACGCCACCAAAGAGGGCTCTGCTTCAACAATTTGTACATGAGGAGTCAGTGACTCAACATCGTAAGCAGGGAGAGCAATACCAAACTGTTGGCCAAGTTCTAAAATGGTCTTGGTGCGAATGTTGCCATCAAGGTGGCGATGCAAATCGGTAAGAGGTAGATTTTTAGTTATCATGAAGTTGGTCCAAGTCAGTGTTGTTAACCAGCACGTTTCTAAATATTCTCAAATGCCATTAACTGAATGAGTTTAAGTCACTGTAAAGCGTCACTGGGTATAATTATAAAGAACACTGGCTAAAATTGTCAGTATGATGTAGGGAATTTCCCCTCTGTTTGTGACTTTTTTGTCAGTGTTAATAGAAGATGTTGCTAGGCGTGATTGTTTGATGCAGCAAGGTGCTTATTGCTGGTATTGATGAGCGACATTGAGTAATTCAACTTATTGATGCATTGCTTATATAGCTAAGTAACCTCAAGATGCTCGACTTGTCTTAAGCATCTTGCCGTTATTTGGGGCAGCATCTCGCCGAAGAGCTGAGGTCTTCCTTCCTTCTACAGAGGGTTTGAGTATCCACTGAGCGCAGAGGTTTTATACAGTTCTTTGAGTTTACGAGTGAGTGTATTTCTTCCCCAGCCAAGAGCCTTAGCAGCATCTTGCTTGTGACCTTTGGTATGTTCTAGAGCGGCTTCGAGTAAAATGCGTTCGAATTCTGGCAGAGCATAAGTAAGCAGTTCGGTATCCCCTTCGTTTAATGCTGTGCGAGCCCAAGACGCGAGTTGAGTTTGCCAACTGTGCTCTTCAATTGTTCGTGAGTCCTTTTGCTCTTCCATAAGCTCGTTTGGTAAATCACTAGGAAGAACCTCGCTCCCGCTTGCCATCACGGTTAACCAACGACATAAGTTCTCTAATTGCCGCACGTTACCTGGCCAATCGAGCTGATTGAGTATTTCCACTGAGGAAGCGTGCAGGGCTTTTACATCGACACCAAGCTCATCAGCAGCGCGAATTAAGAAATGTTGAGCTAACTGTTCAATATCTTGTTTACGCTTCCTTAAAGCGGGGATATGCACACGAATCACGTTTAAGCGATGGAATAAATCTTCTCGAAAGTCACCTTCTTTAACACGCAGCTCAAGGTTTTGGTGAGTGGCTGCAATAATACGTACATCAACTTTGATTGGGGAATGACCACCGACACGATAAAATTGCCCATCAGCCAAGACTCTTAACAAACGAGTTTGGATATCGAGTGGCATATCACCAATTTCATCCAAAAACAGAGTGCCGCCATTGGCTTGCTCGAATCGGCCCTGTCGCACACTATTTGCGCCAGTAAATGCGCCCTTTTCATGACCAAACAACTCAGATTCGATCAGATCTTTAGGGATGGCTGCCATATTGAGGGCGATAAAAGGTTGGTTGGCTCTTGGACTATGGCGGTGTAATGCTTGGGCGACGAGCTCTTTACCCGTTCCTGATTCGCCATTAATCAGCACTGAAATCGAGGAGCGTGATAAACGACCAATAGCTCGAAATACCTCTTGCATTGCTGGTGCTTCACCGATGATTTCAGGTGTATCTTGTTTTAAATCGGTGCTTTGAGTGTGTTCACGTTTCGTTTCTTGGCAATGTGCAATCGCTCGCTCGACTAAGTTGAGCGCTTCATCTATATCGAAGGGTTTGGGCAGGTACTCAAATGCGCCTTTTTGGTAAGCATTGACCGCTGCATCTAAATCGGAATGAGCAGTCATGATGATCACAGGTAAGTCAGGGTAACGGTGTTGAACCTGTTTTAATAGCTCTAAGCCATCGATGCCTGGCATACGAATATCTGAGACTAAAACGTCAGGCACTTCGCGTTCTAGAGCCACAAGAACGCTTTCACTATTCGCGTAAGTTTCACATTTAATATTGGCACTCGAGAGCGTCTTCTCCATAACCCAGCGAATGGAACTGTCGTCATCAACGACCCAAACATACCCCTTAGTCATATGTATAAATCTCCGCTGTGTTTTATATCGGTAAGTGAATAGTAAATCTTGTTTGGCCTGGCCAACTTTCAACATCTATCTTGCCATGATGCTGATCGAGCATGTCTTGTGCGATTGATAATCCAAGGCCAGTGCCTCCTTGACGACCACTCACCATTGGGTAGAACAAGGTATCTTTGAGCTCTGGTGCAATGCCAGGACCATTGTCGGTAATCTCAATTTTTGCAGCAAGTTTGCAGCGTTGCCCGTGGATATTCGCTTGATGAACGGTTCTGGTTTTTAACGTAATTTTTCTTTCTTGTTGTTCGGTTAGGACTTGTGCTGCGTTACGCACAATATTCAACATGGCTTGCTCAATCTGGTCTGCATCCATCAAAATTTCTGGCAAACTTGGGTCATAATCACGCTCAATGTCGATTGTCTTATGCGATTCTAACTCGATCAATTGACGGACTTTTTCCAATATTTGGTGTAGGTTTTGTGGCTTTTTCTTGCCCGGTTTTTGTGGCCCGAGTAATCGGTCGACTAGCACTCTTAAACGGTCGGCCTGCTCAATAATGATTTGAGTATATTCATTAAGGCTCGGGTCGGGTAACTGTTTTTCTAAAAGCTGAGCCGCACCGCGCAGGCCGCCTAACGGGTTTTTGATTTCATGAGCTAATCCGCGTACAAGGAGTTTTGCAGCTTGCCTTTGTGCATGTTGGTTGAGTTCTTGGGTCAAGCGTCTCTGCTGATCGATTTTGCGCATCTCAACCAACAACATGAGTTGTTTTTGCCACGTAACTGGACTGATGGTCACTTCGAGCATCAGTGGTCGGCCATCGACAATAAAGGTCACATCACTGTCGGTAATGCTTTGGCCACTTTGTAAAGGTTGAGTGATCAAGCTTAAGTCCAGTGAAGCATGCTCAACTAATTGTGAGAGTGATTGCTCAATAAGACGCTTCGCACTTTGTGCAAACAACAGCTCTGCGGCTGGATTTGCGTAGTGAACGGTTAACTGATCATCCAGAATCAGGGTTGCAGTAACCATGTTAGTGAGAATTACATCTGAAAGATTGATATCCACATAACGTCCTTGTGAGTTGTTAAACCTCTGCGCACCAAGTTGGTGCAATGCAAATTAAGTATGACAAATAGACTCGATAAGAAAAAGTGAAATGTTCACACTGACTCTCTTCAGGACTTTATTTGCTGGTGATACTGCTTTGAGGTCTTCATATGATGATCTGTTGTGCTGATATATAGAGAATCGATAAGACTGTGCAAAAAAGGCCCACCAAACTGGCGAGCCTTAAATGGTATCTATACCTTGAGCTGTGGCACTAGTACTTTGAGTAGTGACACTACAGCAAGGTTACACAGAGTAGTACAGTTCAAACTCCAGAGGGTGAGTGGTCATATTGACGCGTTCAACATCTTGCTCTTTCAATGCAATGTAAGAATCGATAAAGTCATCAGAGAATACGCCGCCTGCCGTTAAGAACTCACGGTCAATGCTGAGTTCTTCTAGTGCATCTTTCAGTGAGTATGCAACTGTTGGTATCTCTGCTGCTTCTTCAGCTGGTAGGTCGTAAAGGTCTTTGTCCATCGCTTCGCCAGGGTGGATCTTGTTCTTAATGCCATCAAGACCAGCCATTAGCATTGCCGCGAACGCTAGGTATGGGTTAGCTGCTGGGTCACCGAAACGCACTTCGATACGGCGTGCTTTCGGGCTTGGTACTACTGGGATGCGGATAGAAGCAGAACGATTACGTGCTGAGTAGGCGAGCATAACTGGCGCTTCGAAGCCTGGTACAAGACGCTTGTACGAGTTAGTCGATGGGTTAGCAAATGCGTTGATGGCGCGTGCGTGCTTGATGATGCCGCCGATGTAGTAAAGCGCCATCTCGGATAGACCGCCGTATTTATCACCAGCAAATAGGTTCACACCGTCTTTTGCTAAAGATTGGTGAACGTGCATACCGCTGCCGTTATCACCAACAAGTGGTTTAGGCATGAATGTCGCTGTCTTACCAAATGCGTGAGCAACGTTGTGCACCACGTACTTGTAGATTTGGATTTCGTCAGCTTTAGTGGTTAGCGTATTGAAACGAGTAGCGATTTCGTTTTGACCTGCCGTTGCTACTTCATGGTGGTGCGCTTCAACCACAAGGCCCATTTCTTCCATGACTAGGCACATAGCAGAACGAATATCTTGAGATGAATCGACAGGAGCAACTGGGAAGTAGCCTCCTTTAATGCCTGGGCGGTGACCTTTGTTACCTTCTTCGTAATCAGAACCTGTGTTCCACGCTGCTTCTACGTCGTCAATTTTGAAGAAAGAGCCTGACATGTCTGTTGAGAACTTCACATCATCAAATAGGAAGAATTCTGGCTCAGGGCCGATAAGTACGGTGTCGGCAATGCCTGTTGAACGCATGAAGTCTTCTGCACGCTTGGCGATAGAACGAGGATCGCGGTCATAGCCTTGCATTGTTGCAGGCTCTAGGATATCACAACGAATGTTTAGCGTGGCATCTTCAGTGAATGGGTCAAGCACCGCAGAAGAGGCATCTGGCATCATAACCATGTCTGATTCGTTAATGCCTTTCCAGCCTGCAACGGAGGAACCATCGAACATTTTGCCTTCCTCGAAGAAATCAGTATCAATTTGGTGAGCAGGGATTGAGATATGCTGCTCTTTACCTTTTGTATCTGTGAAACGTAAGTCCACAAACTTAACTTCGTTTTCTTGGATCAGCGATAAAACATTTTCTACTGACATCTTGGATAACCTCCAGTGTTATTAAAGCGGTAGTAACTTGTTATAGGGAAACAAGGGTTAAATCTAGCATTGATTAATATTTTTAATCTGTCATTAATCGATGCTGACTCTGTAAAGCTAAAACTGTGCCAATTAATATATCTCTTTATTATCAATTATTTAATGTTTTTTTGACTGCATTGTTATAAAAAACTGCACCATCATGAACACGGTTTGCACTATATTGGTGCAGAAAGGTATGCTGGTGAATTCTTGTTATTGCTAACACTGTGGCATGCATTGATTTCGTTAACATGACAGTACTAAGCAACAGATTACAATTCAGCCTACTTTTTGTTCTATAGTCAATTTATATAGTGCAACTATTAGAGTAAAGTAGCACTCAGAGCATTTATTGTGCCGAGTAAACTGTGGATTACGCGTAAAATTCACAGAAAAGCTAAGGACTGGATCACATATTTCTAGGCTTTTTGCTAAAATCTGGTACATTATGGCCGTTTTTTTAATCAGAAAATGCCACCAGAGAGCAACCGTTCTCGGTTCGGGGGCATTTCATTTATCTAAGTGAAACAATATCCATGGCTACTCCACAGATTGATAAATTAAGAAATATCGCGATCATCGCGCACGTTGACCACGGTAAAACAACATTGGTTGACAAGCTGCTACAACAATCAGGCACGTTAGAGTCTCGCGGTGAAGCTGAAGAGCGAGTCATGGACTCGAACGACATTGAGAAAGAGCGTGGCATCACCATCTTAGCTAAAAATACTGCAATTAACTGGAACGACTACCGTATTAATATCGTAGATACTCCAGGACACGCAGATTTTGGTGGAGAAGTAGAACGCATCATGTCGATGGTAGACTCTGTACTACTCATCGTTGATGCCGTTGATGGTCCAATGCCGCAAACTCGTTTCGTAACTCAAAAAGCGTTTGCCCATGGCCTTAAACCAATCGTTGTAATCAACAAGATTGACCGTCCTGGTGCACGCCCTGATTGGGTTATGGACCAAGTATTTGATTTATTCGATAACCTAGGTGCCACTGACGAACAACTAGATTTTAAAGTCGTTTATGCGTCAGCACTAAACGGTTGGGCTGCTCTAGAAGAAGGCGAAACAGGCGAAAACATGGAACCACTGTTCCAAACTATCGTTGAAGAAGTAGCGGCACCTGAAGTAGACCTAGATGGTCCACTACAAATGCAAGTTTCACAGTTAGATTACAGCTCTTACGTGGGTGTTATCGGTGTTGCTCGTGTTACTCGTGGTAGCGTGAAGCCAAACCAACAAGTGACGGTAATCAGCGCTGATGGTAAAACTCGTAATGGTAAAGTTGGCACAGTAATGGGCTACCTAGGTCTAGACCGCCATGAAGTTGAGCAAGCAAATGCGGGTGATATTATTGCTATCACAGGCCTTGGTGAGCTAAAAATTTCTGACACAATATGTGCACAAAATGCTGTCGAAGCACTACCAGCATTGTCTGTTGATGAGCCAACAGTAACCATGACGTTCCAAGTTAATACTTCTCCATTCGCTGGTAAAGAAGGTAAGTTCGTGACTTCACGTAACATCCTTGAGCGTCTAGAGAAGGAACTGGTACACAACGTTGCCCTACGTGTTGAGCAAACTGACGATCCAGATAAATTCCGCGTATCAGGCCGTGGTGAGCTTCACCTATCTATCCTGATCGAGAACATGCGTCGTGAAGGTTTCGAGCTTGCTGTATCTCGTCCAGAAGTTATCATCAAAGAAGAAGATGGTCAGCTAATGGAACCATTCGAGACTGTAACGATTGACGTTATGGAAGAGCACCAAGGTGGCATCATGGAGAACATTGGCCTGCGTAAAGGTGAGCTGAAAGATATGTCTCCAGATGGTAAAGGTCGCGTTCGTATGGACTTCATCATGCCATCTCGTGGTCTGATCGGTTTCCAAACTGAATTTATGACACTGACATCGGGTTCAGGTCTTCTTTACCATACGTTTGATCACTATGGCCCACACAAAGGTGGTAACATTGGTCAACGTATCAATGGTGTATTGATTGCTAACGCTATGGGTAAAGCGCTAACAAACGCCTTGTTTAACCTGCAAGAGCGTGGTCGTCTATTTATCGGTCACGGTGTCGAAGTTTACGAAGGTATGGTTATCGGTATTCATAGCCGTGACAATGACCTGACGGTAAACGCCCTGAAAGGTAAGCAGCTGACTAACGTACGTGCATCAGGTACGGATGACGCACAGGTTCTTACTCCGCCAATCATCATGACTCTTGAGCAAGCTCTAGAATTTATTGACGATGACGAGCTAGTAGAAGTGACGCCAGAGAGCATCCGTATTCGTAAGAAATTCCTAACGGAAAGCGATCGTAAACGTGCTTCACGTGCGGCTAAATAAGCTGAACTAGCCAACTGAATATAAAAGCCCCGAGCCATGGAAATGACTCGGGGCTTTTTTATCTCTCTTGTTATCAATGATTGGGTATATACTTAGTTTTGATTAAGCTGTTGCAAAAAGTTATTGGACTCTGCAATCGCTGCATTCATCTGTTTTATGGCGTATTGGATTTCTTTTTCCAAGCTAGAAAACTCACCACGCAGAGAACCGATCGCACTGGCATTTAAGTTGTGCTTAAGATACAGAGTGTTATCGCGCAGTGTATTTAGCACTGGCGTCATTTTTTGCTCGGCTCGCTGCATGGCTTTGAGCATAGTGTGATAAGACGCTTGGGTTTGCTTCAGTTTTTGTTCACTTGATTGGCGTAGTTTTGCGCTGGTATAGAGGTTGAGCTCTTCTTGCCATTCATCGAATAAGGCTTCGGAAACATCTTCAATGGCAGCGATACGATCACGTACATCTTGTGCTGCTTTTTCACTTTCCTCGTACTGGTCGTTGACGCTGTTATAGACATCTTCTAGCTCGCCACCTTTAAAATTGGTGAGTGCTGAGAGAGCTTCTAGTGCGTTGGTAAACTCTTGTTGAGCCTCTTGCTGTGCTTGCTTGGCATCTTCGACACGGTCGACCATAATCTCTCGTTTGTGGTAGCCGACTTTCTCCATAGCGGAATAGTAGGCAGATTGACAGCCAGTTAAAGTAAAAATAGAAACAAATATCATCAGTAAATACGGCATTCTTAATGTCCTCGATGCGAATTTATGGAATGAACTATGGACCACTTATCAGAACGTTACAAGGCAAGATTCAGTAAACTTATTTCAAGTAGTATTGCGTTTTTACGTTATCTACTCAAACGTATGGGACATGATCGTGTCAATGTTAACGCCGGGTACTTAGCGTATATCACACTATTGTCTCTTGTGCCGATGTTGACCGTCTTGCTGTCGATTTTGTCGAAGTTTCCGGTGTTCGAAAATGTAGGCGAAGTGGTACAAGACTATATTATTGAAAACTTTGTGCCTGCTTCCGGTGAAGTTGTAGATAAAGCACTGCAAGAATTTGTCGCTAATACGGGTAAGATGACCGCAGTCGGTGGGGCTTTTTTGTTTGTTGCCGCCTTGATGCTGATTTCAAATATCGATAGAAACTTAAACTACATCTGGCGTGTTAAAGATAAACGTCGTGCTATCTTTTCTTTTTCAATGTATTGGATGGTATTGACATTGGGGCCGATTCTCGTTGGCGCCAGTATTGCTGCTACTTCTTATGTTACCTCACTCAAAATTATTGACAATGAAACGCTTCATGGCGCTTATAACTTGTTATTACGCTGGTTACCGATGCTATTGTCTTTTTTTGCATTTATGGGATTGTACTTTCTGGTCCCAAATGAAAAGGTCTATTTCTTACATGGTGCAGCAGGAGCAGCGGTTGCGGCATTTTTGTTTGAGTTGAGTAAGAAAGGGTTCGCTCTCTACATTACTCAATTTCCTTCTTATCAACTGATTTATGGTGCACTGGCTGCGATCCCAATTTTATTTGTTTGGATCTATCTATGTTGGCTCATTGTCCTTATTGGTGCGGAAATTACCGCAGCACTCGGTGAAAGAGAGCACTGGAGGGATAATTTAGAGATGATACACTCAAGCGCTGAATTGAAATTAACCCATGAAGGAAATGAAAACCGTGATAGCACTAATTCAAAGAGTCAGTGAAGCTTCTGTAAGAGTTGAGAGTGAAGTTGTTGGTTCAATCGATCAAGGTTTATTGGTTTTGCTTGGGGTTGAAAAAGAAGACGATGAAGTTAAAGCAAAGCGCTTGATGGAACGTGTTACAACTTATCGAGTTTTTGAAGATGATCAAGGCAAGATGAACTTGAACGTTAAACAAGTTGGAGGACAAGTATTAGTTGTCTCGCAATTTACTTTGCCCGCGGATACCAAAAAAGGAACTCGGGCTGGCTTTTCTCGTGGTGCGGACCCAATCGATGCTGAGCGATTATATGACTATTTTTCTGACCTTTGTCAGCAAGTACTACCGACACAAAGAGGACGTTTTGCAGCTGATATGAAGGTCTCTCTCACGAATGATGGCCCAGTCACATTTTGGCTACAGGTCTGATCTGTTAATATTAACGACTAGGCTAAGCTGCTCTAACTTTGAACAACTGAGCTCTTCTCTATTGTTCTATTTTTTGATTTGTACTTTCAAGGATTGATATGTTCAAACTCATCACACCACAAACAGACAACCAACTCAAAAAGTACTATCAATTCCGCTGGCAGCTACTACGTGAGCCTTGGCGTATGCCGATTGGTTCTGAAAGAGATGAATTTGATGGCATGAGCCATCATCGTATGATTGTTGATAGCCGAGGTCGCCCAATGGCTATCGGTCGCTTGTATATTACACCTGATAACGATGGCCAAATTCGTTATATGGCGGTAAAAAATAACCGACGCAGCAAAGGATTAGGCTCTTTAATTTTGGTCGCGCTCGAGTCTCTTGCTCGCCAAGAGGGAGCAAAACGTTTGGTATGCAATGCCCGTGAGGATGCGATTGCATTTTATGAAAAAAACCATTTTGAGCGGCGTGGAGAGTTGACCGATATCAGAGGGCCAGTTCGTCATCAGCAAATGGTGAAAAAATTGGACCCAATGGCTAACGTATTACGTAGACCTGATTGGTGTACGGAACTACAGCAGCGTTGGGAAGCTCAAATCCCCATTGCCGATAAGATGGGAATTAAGATTAATCAGTATACCGGTTACCAATTCGAGTGTAGTGCTCAACTGAATCCTAACCTTAATCCACAAAATACGTTATTTGCGGGTTCTGCATTTACCTTAGCGACTTTGACCGGATGGGGTATGACTTGGTTACTGATGAAAGAGCGAAACTTACATGGTGATATTGTCTTGGCTGATAGCGCAATTCGTTATCGTCATCCTGTTGAGCAAAGCCCCGTTGCGATGACATCACTTGATGGCATCAGCGGTGACTTAGACCGCTTGGCATCTGGACGTAAAGCACGGATTGTGATTCATGTGGTGATCTACAGTGGCGATGTTGCTGCCGTTGATTTTACTGGCACTTATATGCTGCTACCCAATTATTCCAAATTACTCCGTTGTTAGTGCAAGATTTGTTGTTAACTGATTGATTTGATGGAACTGTCAGTCTTTTGTGCCCGTTAGGCTGGGCTTGTCCTGCTGCAGTTTGTTTTCTTTCTCTGTACTAGAGTCTGATGACCCGTTTGTCTGGCAACGGGTGGTGGTCTGCTGCTCGCCACTGAGAAGATCGCCTGTTGCATGCCAGCAATGGGTGTCAATTTGGTAAATTAAACCACTGAGCGGATTGCTGGCTAAATCAAACTTACCGCTGATCTGGCCATTAATGTCATTGCCCGATACGCTGATCGGAGCAAGACTCAGTGTTCCACGCTGTGCTTCCAGCTTAAGAGGGGTTAATGTTATCGTTTTAGAGGTGCCATCTGTTGGTAAAATTAACGTCGCCTCTCGGAAGTTGGCTGTGGTTTCTCCTGATAAACTGTAGGCGAGCATTTGGCGATCACCTGCCAGTCCATGCAGGTTCACCGTTAGGTCTGACAAACCCGAAAAATGGCCAGGCGTGTCTAGATAAGTTGTAAAAAATTCTACCGGTACCCCATTGGCGTCCAGTTGAAGTGTCCAAGGTTTGCTGGGGGTATTTAAATCGACCTGACCTAAGGCTTTTAGATATCCTTGTGTCAGTGGTAAGAATAATTGTTCAAGCTGCCACAAACCATCGATACTTTGGGTGCTTAAGGCCGCATGCGATGAAAGATACTGATCATAGCTGGCACTCACGGCACTGGCCTCAAGGCGTCCATCCCAAATTTCCCATAGTGTCGGTGTCGGTATGATCTGTAGGTTGTTTCCCGTTAGGTTGAGCCCCGAAATTTGCCAAAAAGGTGCTTGAGCCAGTTGAATCACTTGGCTGCGCTTAACGGATAAATGAGTGATCTTGGTCAGTGGGGTGTATTGCGCTAGATGGTGCATCCATTGCAAGCGGTTGTCAGGCTTTATGGTCCATTTAACATCGTTAATACTGGCTGAGTTTATCTGCCATTGGTTAGGTTCAATCTGACCTGTTATATTGACTTGTCCTTGTTGCCAATCAAAACTCAGATCTTCAACGTTTATGTCATTAGGCTGGAATTGAGCTTGCAAATGAGGGTTGATGAATATTTGATCTTGAAACGAGATGCTGTCGGCCTGCAAAGAGAGATTGGCACTCGATTGCCAGAGAGAAAAGGGTAAGGATGCATTTTCTAGCGATAATGAAGCATGCTGAAAATGCCAACCCCCATACTGAATGTCTGCATTGAGTAGATCGAGACTATTGATATCTCTTAGGCGAATAGGCCAATTCTGCCAAGGTTTGTCGAGTAAGCTGCTCAGCTGATCTTGGTTAAGGTGTAATTTATCCACAGTAACATTGACCAAGGACCAACCTTGTGGGTATTGCTCGCCCTGTCCTGATACTAAGCTGTCGCGCCAATTAAATGAGGTGCCATATAAGGTGCTATTTTGGGGTTGGTAATGAAGATCGAGGAGTAAATTATCAAATTTTTCACCATTCCACCTAAGGCTTTCTGCGGACAGTTGAATGTCACCATAAGGCACAATTTGATGGGGTTCTAACCAAGTAGGGAGCTGAACTTGAACGTTTAGGTTATCAATAAAAAAAGTACCATCATTGTAGTGAGCATTCTTTAACGCTATTTGATGGAATGTGGCTTGTTGCCATTGACTCAACGTTTGTTCTGATTCCTTCAGTTTAAGCATACCAGATGTTAACGTTATACCGTCGACAAGTAAGCTATCTATAATCCATTTTCCATTTGCTCTTAACGATGGATTGAACCAAATATCGATTTGGTTGATCGAAGAACCAGGTGCAGACGAAAGCTCTATTTGATGCAAAGAAAAGTGATAAGGGAAATCATAATGAACTTGCCGGGCTTGGAAGGGTAAATCTACGTATCGAGAAAGCTTATTCCAAACTTTATCGGAGTACGAGGTCGTGAGTGTTGCTATAAAAACAATAGGTAGCACGATACTCAATATGAGCAAAAACAATATAATGCGTGTTGCTGTTTTCATGGCTATTCGTTTGAACCCAATCGAAGGATATTGTTAAGCTTGTACTAATCTTGAGCGGGATTCAATAAAAAGCCCCTCAATAGAGAGGCTAATTTTTTACTTTTTATAATCACTCGAATAGGTTGAGTTAGATCTTTAGTCTAACTGAGGCCCTGCAGTGACCAGTGATTGGCCTTCGGCGTTGTCAGTGTATTTATCAAAATTATTAATGAAGCGTTGCGCCAAGTCTTTCGCCTTATTTTCCCATTGAACTTTATCAGCATAGGTATCTCTTGGGTCAAGAATGCTTGGATCCACACCAGGTAGTGATGTCGGTACTTCAAGATTAAAGATTGGAATGTGCTTGGTGCTTACTTCTTCAATGGAACCATCAAGGATTGCATCAATGATGCCGCGGGTATCTTGGATAGAGATACGTTTACCGCTGCCGTTCCAACCCGTATTGACGAGGTAAGCTTCTGCACCCGCAGCTTCCATACGTTTAACCAGTACTTCGGCATATTTTGTTGGGTGTAACGTTAGGAATGCTGCACCAAAACATGCAGAGAATGTTGGCGTAGGTTCAGTGATACCACGTTCAGTACCAGCCAGCTTAGCGGTAAAGCCCGATAAGAAGTGGTATTTCGTTTGCTCAGGTGTCAACTTAGACACAGGAGGAAGAACACCAAATGCATCAGCGGAAAGGAAGATCACTTTATTAGCATGGCCTCCTTTTGAGACTGGCTTAACGATGTTTTCGATATGGTCAAGTGGGTAAGACACACGTGTATTTTCTGTTTTAGAACCATCATCAAAATCGATAGAACCATCGTTAAGAACAGTGACATTCTCTAATAGGGCATCACGGCGTATCGCGTTGTAGATATCAGGTTCCGCTTCTTTTGATAACTTGATGGTTTTAGCGTAACAGCCACCTTCAAAATTGAATACGCCGTCGTCGTCCCAACCATGCTCATCATCACCAATCAAAGCACGTTTAGGGTCAGTAGATAGGGTTGTTTTGCCTGTACCAGACAGGCCGAAGAAGATCGCAACGTCGCCTTCTTGACCCATGTTTGCACTACAGTGCATTGAAGCAATATCTTGAAGAGGAAGGAAGTAGTTCATCATTGCGAACATACCTTTCTTCATTTCACCACCGTACCAAGTTCCGCCAATCAGTTGCATACGTTCAGTCAGGTTAAATACAGTGAAGTTTTCTGAATTTAACTCCTGTTCTTGCCATTTGTCATTGGTACACTTTGCACCATTCATGACCACAAAATCAGGTTCAAACGTTGCGAGTTCTTCTTCTGTGGGGCGGATGAACATGTTTTTAACGAAGTGTGCCTGCCAAGCAACTTCAGTAATCACACGGATACTCAAACGACTATCAGGATTTGCCCCACAGTAACCGTCGATGACAAAAAGTCGCTTGCCTGATAGTTGGTCTGTTACCAGCTTTTTTAGATCCTGCCATACGTCTTGATCGATAGGTTTATTATCATTTTTTACGCTATCAGAGGTCCACCACATATGTTCTTGCGTAGTGGCGTCTTTGACGATGTATTTATCTTTTGGTGAGCGGCCAGTAAATATCCCAGTATCTACAGCGACAGCGCCAAGCTCTGTGACGATACCTCGTTCATAACCTTCAAGTTCAGGACGTGTCTCTTCTTCAAATAGCATTTCGTAACTTGGGTTACGAATAACCTCTTTGACGTTATGCAGTCCATGTTGAGTTAAATCAATTGTTGCAGCCTTTGTATGTTCCATAACGGTCATAGGTGCTCCTTAATTAGGATTTTGTAGGGATTTTATAATGTTTTTAATTTTTATCTGCTCACCATGCTAGCAACGAAATCAGCAAAAAACAGGGAAGTAATTTAAAACATACCCTTGTTTATAGTCTGCCTTTTCAAGATCGTCACGTCTGGTACTCATAGTTTATCGTGGGCGCAAACCTTTGCGCTAGGTAAAAATGATTATTAAGTTTCTAAAATTAAGTGGTTACTTTATTACGAAACCTTGGGGTAAGAAGAGGAGGGGGATCACAAAAGGTGCCAGTATGAACTGGCACTTTGAAAGGTAAATTACAGTCTTTTTAATTTAAAAAAATTAATGTACTGTTTTATCATCTGGAGCAGCTTGATTGTAAAGATCAGTGACTTCTGCTTCATCAAATTGATAGGTTGTTCCGCAGTAATCACAATGTAAAGAAATTGAGCCTTCTTCAGCGATAATCTCGTATACTTCTGCTTTATCGACAGTAATAATAGCCGCACCACTTCGCTCACGCGAGCAACCACAATGAAACTCTACAGGTTGTGGATCGTACAAACGTACCGTATCTTGGTTATAGAGGCGGTAGAGAAGCTCATTCGCTGGCAGACTAAATAACTCTTCATTTTTTACAGTGTCAGTAAGCTGCTCTAAGTGTTCAAAATCTTCAGGTGCCCCTGTTCCATCTGGCATAATCTGAATCATCATTCCTGCGGCGTGTAGTTTGCCTTGATATTCACCAGTACGAATCCACAGTCGAGTTTTTAATTGTTCAGAGTTAGCGAAGTAGCCCTCAATTACTTCTGCAAGGTTTTCTCCTTCTAAACCAACAACTCCTTGGTAGCGTTCGCCTTTCTTAGGTTCAATAGTGATCACAAGGTAACCTTTACCCATCATTTCATGTAAGGTTGCGTTATCGGCAATGTTACCTTCCCAGCGAGCAACGCCACGAATCTTTTGATCGTGGTCACCGTTGATCACGGCTAAAGACACAGGTCCATCACCTTGCAGTTGGATGGTAATCGAGCCTTCAAATTTTAGCGTTGCAGTTAATAGTGTGGTTGAAACGAGCAGTTCACCGAGTAATTTCTGTAAAGCAGCCGGATACTCTTTACTGGAGATAATGCGTTGGTATGCTTCATCCAGCTGTACTAACTCACCACGTACAGAAAGATCTTCGAATAGGTAGCGGTTTAAAACGTTATTTGCCATTGAGTACTTTCCTCGTTAGTCATTCCGGCGATTATTGATGTTTAAATCTGATGATGTCTCTACGTTGCTTTTTGTCTGGACGACGCTCAGGGCTTGGGTTGTGGGCATTTAGCTTGCGTTGTGCCGCATGTTCTTCTCGTAGTTTAATACTTGACTCTGTTTCACGATATAGAGTTTGAGCGATCGGTGCTCCACGACGTTGGTCTGATATTTTTTCGATGATTACGGTTTTTTCTTCGTTGCCTTGTCGCAAGCGAATCTCCGCACCGAGTTCAACAACTTTACTCGGTTTACTTCGCTGACCATTATAGTGGACTTTACCCCCATCAACCATGTTACGAGCGACGGAGCGTGTTTTATAGAATCTGGCAGCCCACAGCCATTTATCTAGCCTAACGGCATTATTTATGGAACTCATATGATTTTATGCTATCTAACTTGCGCTTGAGAATAGGGTAAAAGTAACTGATTTTCTTTTAGGTGGTGCTGCAAGGTTTTTTTTTCAAGGGGGGTAACAAAAACAGCACAAGAAAAAGGTCCCAATATAAATTTGTGATATAGTTCACTGCTCTTTGTAGAAAGAGACTTTTCTTACAACTTTATCGCAATTATAACGACATAAAGTGGATAATACTTACTTATAATTAGGTTAAAGCTGAGTGATATATGAATAAGGGAATTGATTAAGTGAAGCGCTTAGAGCTGAATGCAGGATTATCAAGCAGCCCTATCCTGGCTCGAATTAAGTCCAGCCATCATGTAATTCAAAGCAAATTGAGTAGCGCTTTGGCTGGCATTTTTATTGCTGTGGCTGGATGGTCATTGGGTGGCGTTGTCTGGTTAGTGGTACCACAAGGTATAGATTTTACACCATGGCAGCCGAAAGCGACCTCATTATCTGCGAGTCGTGATAAAGATGTTGTCGATGTTAATGCTTTACAAAGCGCTAATTTATTTGGCCAATACTCAGAAAAAAAGTCGATTGTCGTTGAACAACCTGTTGTTAAAGATGCACCAAAAACACGCTTGAACTTAACTTTAGTCGGCGCAGTGGCAAGCAGTAATTCGAAAGTCAGCTTAGCAGTGATAGCTAACCGTGGCAAACAAGCCACTTATGGTATTGGTGAACAAATCGATGGGACTCGTGCGGAACTGAAAGCAGTGCTAGTTGATCGAGTTATTATTGAAAATCAAGGTAGAGATGAAACTCTCATGCTTGAAGGTGTCGACTATAAAAAGCTTTCCGAGACACAACATCAGCGCCCATCTAGACATGGAGTTAAAAGCTCGATACCGAGTGAAAAGCTTGAGCAAATTAAAGCCGAACTCGCTAAAGACGGCTCAAGTGTATTTACTTATATTAATATCTCACCTGTGATGCTTGAGGGTGGTCTAGCTGGTTATCGAGTATCGCCCGGACGAGATGCCGCGCTGTTTAATTCCGTTGGCTTAAAACCGGGTGATATAGCAATTGAACTTAATGGTATTGATCTACGTGACTCATCATCAGGAGCACAATTGTCGCGGATCATGCAAGATCTGCAAGAACTAAATTTAACTGTTGAGCGAGATGGCCAACAGTACGATATTAACATCCAATTATAATACTTAGGCAAATTGCGTAAGTTCAGGGAGACATACGTGAAACATTGGTTTAGTAAAAGTACTTGGTTATTAGCAGGTACTCTTATCTGTACGCCAGGTGCGATGGCAAACGACTTTAGTGCAAGTTTTAAAGGCACTGATATTCAAGAGTTTATTAATATTGTTGGTCGTAATTTGGAAAAGACCATCATTGTCGATCCGGCGGTTCGTGGCAAAATTGATGTACGCAGCTATGACGTATTGAATGAAGAACAATATTACAGCTTTTTCCTCAATGTACTGGAAGTATATGGATATGCCGTTGTTGAAATGGAAGATGGCATTTTAAAAGTCATTAAATCTAAAGATGCGAAGACTTCTGCAATACCAGTTGTGAGCACTAATGCAGAGCCGGGTGACAGTGTGATCACTCGAGTCGTTGCGGTGCGCAATGTCTCTGTGCGTGAGCTTTCTCCTTTACTTCGACAATTAATTGATAATGCAGGCGCAGGTAACGTGGTTCACTATGACCCAGCCAATATTATTTTGATCACAGGGCGTGCTGCTGTGGTTAATCGTCTGGCAGAAATCATTAAGCGTGTTGACCAGGCGGGTAACAAAGACGTTGAGCTTATCGAGCTACGTAATGCCTCTGCGGCTGAAATGGTGCGTATTGTCGAAGCATTAAATAAATCCAATAACCAGAAGAGTACCCCTGCTTTTCTTGAACCTAAGATTGTTGCTGATGAACGCACCAACTCAATTTTGATTTCTGGTGATCCTAAAGTTCGTGAACGATTAAAACGCCTGATACGTCAATTGGATATTGAGATGGCAACTAAGGGGAATAACCGAGTTGTTTATCTCAAATATGCCAAAGCTGAAGAGTTAGTTGATGTTCTAAAGGGTGTGTCAGATAACCTTCAAGCTGAAAAGCAAGCTGGCCAAAAAAGTGCAAGTAATGCCAAGCGAGGTGAGGTAGTAATTGCTTCTCATGAAGCTACCAACTCTTTAGTACTGACTGCTCCGCCTGACATTATGATTGCGTTGCAAGATGTGATTGCTCAGCTCGATATTCGCCGCGCCCAAGTATTGATTGAAGCTTTGATCGTTGAAATGGCGGAAGGTGATGGTGTTAACCTTGGTGTCCAATGGGGTAACTTGGAAACTGGTGCTATGATTCAATATGGCAATGCTGGGGCGTCAATCGGCAATGTGATGATTGGTCTTGAGGAAGCAAAAGATACCGAAAAAACAGACAGCCGCTGGGATCCTAACGCCAACAATGGCAATGGTGATTGGGTAGATAGGAAAACCACAGAAAAAGGCGACTGGACAACCTTAGCCAACGCACTAAGCGGAGTGAACGGTGCTGCGATGAGTATCGTCATGGGTGATTGGACTTCACTAGTGACGGCGGTTTCTTCTGATACTAATGCCAATCTTTTGTCCGCTCCAAGTATTACAGTAATGGATAATTCCGAAGCTTCTTTTGTTGTTGGTGAAGAAGTCCCAGTTGTCACTGGCTCAACGTCAGGCTCTAACAATGATAACCCATTCCAGACCGTTGATCGAAAGGAAGTTGGGGTGAAGCTTAAAGTGACTCCTCAGATTAACGAAGGTGATTCGGTTCAACTTAAGATCGAACAAGAAGTATCTAAAGTACTTGGTCCTAATGGCGCGGTTGATTTGCGCTTTGCTAAGCGTCAAATGAATACCGAGGTTATTGTCCAAGATGGTCAGATGTTAGTTCTTGGCGGTATTATTGATGAGAGCGCATCAGAGAGTGAATCAAAAGTACCGTTTCTTGGTGATATCCCTATCCTTGGGCATTTGTTTAAATCGACTAGTGCTCAAACGGAAAAGAAAAACTTAATGGTGTTCATTAAGCCGACCATTATTCGCAATGGTATGAGTGCTGATGGTATCACTCAGCGTAAATATAACTTTATCCGTGCTGAACAATTGTACAAATCTCAGCAAGGTTTGAAGCTGATGGATGATGCTAAGATCCCTGTGTTGCCTGAGTTTGGTAAAGAAGATAATCACCCAATAGAGATTCAAGCTTTCCTCGATCAGATGGATAAAGACAATGGCTAATATGCAAGACATGGATTTGAATGTGCGCCGTCTACCATTCAGTTTTGCTAATCGTTTTAAGTTAGTACTGGAAAGCGAACATCCAGAACGTCCTCCTATTCTTTACTATGTAGAGCCGCTTAATCCTGCGGCTTTGATTGAAGTTCGACGAGTTATTAAACAGAACTTTATTCCCCAAGTTATTGATAAAGATGCTTTCGATAAAAAGCTGACCGAAGCCTATCAGCGTGACTCTTCTGAGGCGCGCCAACTAATGGAAGATATTGGTGCGGATAGTGAAGATTTCTTCTCTCTGGCGGAAGAACTGCCTCAAAATGAAGACCTGTTAGAATCGGAAGATGATGCGCCAATTATTAAACTGATTAATGCAATGCTTGGCGAAGCGATCAAAGAGGGTGCATCTGATATTCATATTGAAACTTTCGAAAAAACTCTATCAATTCGTTTTCGAGTTGATGGTGTTTTACGTGAAGTTTTAACGCCAAGCCGAAAGCTTGCTCCTTTGTTGGTTTCGCGTGTCAAGGTTATGGCTAAACTCGATATCGCTGAAAAACGAGTCCCACAGGATGGTCGAATTTCCTTACGCATCGGTGGTCGTGCGGTTGATGTGCGTGTTTCTACGATGCCCTCTTCTCATGGTGAGCGTGTCGTAATGCGTCTACTCGATAAAAATGCGACTCGTCTTGATCTGCACAGTTTGGGAATGACGCCATCAGTGCACGATAACTTTGGTCGTTTGATTCAACGCCCACATGGCATTATTTTGGTCACTGGTCCTACGGGTTCTGGTAAGTCAACGACTTTATATGCGGGTTTACAAGAGATAAACAGTAATGAGCGCAATATCCTAACGGTTGAAGATCCAATCGAATTTGATATTGACGGTATTGGGCAGACCCAAGTAAACCCTAAGGTTGATATGACGTTTGCTCGTGGTCTACGTGCTATATTGCGTCAAGATCCTGATGTGGTTATGGTGGGTGAGATACGTGACTTAGAAACAGCTCAAATTGCAGTTCAGGCTTCTTTAACTGGTCACTTGGTGATGTCTACATTACACACTAACACCGCAGTGGGTGCGATCACTCGCTTGCGAGATATGGGCATCGAACCCTTTTTGATCTCTTCTTCTTTGCTTGGCGTGTTGGCACAGCGCTTGGTCCGTACTCTTTGCTCTGAATGTAAAGAGCCTTATGAAGCTGACAAAGAGCAAAAGAAACTATTTGGGTTAGAAGATAATGAATCTCTGATCCTTCATCGAGCTAATGGCTGTGAAGTCTGCAGCAATAAAGGCTACCGTGGTCGAACAGGTATCCATGAGTTGCTGATGGTGAATGAAAAAATTCAAGAACTCATCCATAGCGAAGTTGGTGAGCAAGAGATTGAGAAAGCAGTACGAGAAGACTCACCAAGTATTCGTAGTGATGGTTTGAGTAAAGTGCGTCTTGGTATCACTACCTTGGAAGAAGTAATGCGAGTCACGAAGGAAGCATAATGGCAGCATTTGAGTACAAAGCGCTCGACGCAACAGGGAAAAAAAAGAAAGGTACTATCGAAGGGGACAATGGTCGGCAAGTACGTCAGCGTTTGAAAGAGCAAGGACTGACGCCTGTTGAAGTCATCGAAGTTAAATCAAAAGCGGTGAAATCATCAACCTCTTCTGGCTTTAAGCGTGGCCTTAAAACCGCAGAGTTGGCCTTGATTACTCGTCAGCTTTCGACTCTTGTTCAATCGGGAATGCCACTTGAAGAGTGTTTGAAAGCCGTGTCGGAACAGGCTGAAAAACCACGCATACGTACCATGATGGCTGCAGTTCGTTCTAAGGTAACCGAGGGTTACCCTCTTGCAGAAAGTCTGGGCGATTACCCTCACGTATTTGATGAGCTCTATCTATCTATGGTGGCCGCTGGGGAAAAGTCGGGTCATTTAGACGCAATATTAGAACGTTTGGCAGATTATGTTGAGAATCGCCAAAAAATGCGATCTAAGCTGCAACAGGCTCTGATATATCCAGTTGTGCTAGTGGTGTTTTCGATTGGTATTGTGGCCCTATTGCTATCTTCGGTTGTGCCTAAAATGATCGAGCCGATTTTGCAAATGGGTCAAGAACTGCCTCAGTTGACGCAAATTCTTTTATCGGCAAGTGACTTTGTCCAAGAATGGGGGCTGTTGATTTTCACTATCGTGGTAGTAGGTCTATACAGTCTTAAGTTGGCTTTACAAAGACCCGACTTTCGCTTGGTTTGGGATCGAAAACTGCTTAGCCTACCAATAATTGGAAAGATATCAAAAGGTCTTAACACAGCTAGATTTGCGCGGACTTTGTCGATTTGTACATCGAGTGCTATCCCTATTTTGGAAGGGATGAAAGTTGCGGTAGATGTGATGTCGAACCGCTTCGTCAAACAGCAAGTATTAGCTGCTGCAGATAATGTTCGGGAAGGTGCTAGCTTACGTAAAGCACTTGAACAAACGCGCCTTTTTCCACCAATGATGTTGCATATGATTGCAAGTGGTGAGCAAAGTGGTGAGCTTGAAAGTATGTTGACACGTGCCGCAGATAATCAGGATCAAAGTTTTGAGTCCACAGTCAATATAGCTTTAGGTATTTTTACACCGCTGTTGATTGCGATCATGGCTGGTTTAGTATTGTTTATTGTTCTAGCCACCTTAATGCCAATGCTTGAAATGAATAATTTAATCAGTGGGTAATATTAATTTTAGTCACCTCTGGGTACTGTAAAATAACCCTCTTAAATCTAACTTTCGGAGAAAATAATGAAAAAAAATCGTGTTAAGCAGCAGGGTTTTACCTTGTTAGAAGTTATGGTGGTGATCGTTATCATCGGCATTTTGGCTAGTGTTGTTGTCCCTAATTTGCTTGGTAATAAAGATAAAGCAGACAAACAAAAAGCAATCACGGACATCGTGGCACTAGAAAATGCATTAGACATGTACAAGTTGGATAACAGTGTTTACCCAACTACAGACCAAGGTCTTGAAGCATTGGTTACCATGCCATCGAATCCAGAACCGCGTAACTATCGTGACGGTGGTTACATTAAACGTTTACCCAATGACCCTTGGGGTAATGCATACCAGTACCTAAGCCCTGGCGATAATGGTGTGATCGATATCTTTTCTTTAGGTGCAGATGGCCAAGAAGGCGGTGAAGGCTCACAAGCTGATATCGGCAACTGGAATATGCAAGACGTTAAATAACTTTAGTGAACAACCAGTACCAATGAGATACATGAATAAACAACACGGTTTTACCTTGATAGAGATTTTATTGGTGCTGGTTTTGTTGTCGCTGACTGCTGTTGCAGTGATTGCGACGTTGCCTTCGAGCAAAAACGACTTATCCAAAAAGTATGCACAGAGCCTTTTCCAGCGCATACAACTGATGAATGAAGAAGCTGTATTGGCTGGAAAAGATTTTGGTCTACGAGTTGATGAAAAAAAATCTGAATATGTTTTGCTGAGCTTGGATCAGGAAGGTTGGCAGCCATTAGAACTTAAGCAGATCCCAAGTGAAACTAAACTTGAAGATGGTCTATCACTCCAACTAGAACTTGGAGGCGGTGCTTGGCAAGAGGACGACCGACTTTTTGAGCCAGGCAGCTTATTTGAAGAGGATAGGTTTGCTGAGGAAGATAAAAAAAAGAAACAAGTAAAACCCCCGCAAGTTTTTATTTTATCAAGTTCAGAGGTTACGCCGTTTACCTTATCCTTTTATCCGAGCGATGGCGATATTTTTAATGATGGCTGGCGTGTGATTGGTAAGGATACAGGAGAAATCTTGCTGATGGGGCCAGGAGAAGAGGTAGAAGAGGATGATAATGCGGCATTCTAATTTGGCTTCTCATACTGCAGTGACACGAAAAACTCGAGGTATGACCCTGCTTGAAGTGTTAGTAGCGCTTGCTGTGTTTGCGACAGCAGCAATCAGTGTGATTCGTTCAGTGAGTCAGCACATTACTACGGTAAGTTACCTTGAAGATAAGATGTTTGCCGCAATGGTTGTGGATAACCAAATGGCCAATGTCATGCTTTCATCTGAGAAACTCAAAGCCAAAAATGGCAGTGAAGAATTAGCGGGTCGAACTTGGTATTGGAAAGTAAAACCGGTCGCCACGGCACAGCCTTTACTTAAGGCATTTGATGTGAGTGTATCGATAGAAGAGCAAGCCAATCCAATTGTTACGGTGAGAAGTTATGTTAAGCAGTAAACCTCAGCTTTCGCGTAGCACACAAGGCTTTACTCTTATTGAAGTGTTGGTCTCCATTGCCATTTTTGCCACCATGAGTATGGCGGCGTATCAAGTAGTTTCTCAGGTTCAGCAGAGCAATCAAGTATCGCTAGAAAAAACTCAGCGATTAAATGAACTGCAACGTGCTTTGGTAATGATGGATAATGATTTTCGCCAGATGGCGACAAGAACGACGCGTACCAATGGTGAAAAGCCTGCAGAAAAATTACTTTTTTGGTCTGATAACCTTCTCAATTCTGACGCTAAGGGCATTATGTTTACGCGAACAGGTTGGCACAACCCTCAACAACAATTTCCTCGTGGTGAAGTGACTAAGGTTGGGTATCGCCTAAAAGGTGAATCTCTGCAACGTATTTGGTGGCGTTATCCCGATACTCCCGTGGGCCAAACTCCTGTCGTGACACCATTGCTTTCTCAAGTCGATGAATGGGATATGCGTTTTTATGATGGAAACTCATGGAAGGAGACTTGGGATGAAAAGGGAACACTACCATCAGCGATAAAAATGGTACTCAAGCTACAAGACTACGGTGAGATTTCCCGTACTTACTTAACCTCAGGCGGTAAACTTGTGGCGAGTGAAAAACCTGGTCGCAATGACGATGATGGCTTTGACAGAGGTGATGCTCCTCGAAATGATAACTCTCGTAAAAATGATTTCCAAACTGATGACTCCATGAATGATGATGTCACAGGAGGCTTTGATGGTTAAGCGTCAAAGTGGTGTCGCCCTTATTGTTATTCTTATGCTGCTAGCAATAATGACAACCATTGCTGCCAGTATGACGGAAAGGTTATTTTTACACTTTCAACGTGGCTCTAATCAAATCAATTACCAGCAAGCCTACTGGTATAGCTTAGGTGTTGAAGAATTGGCAAAGCTTGGTATTCAACAGAGCTACAAAGACAGTGAAACGATCAATTTAAGTCAAGCATGGGCAATCAAAGAGCAGGTTTACCCGCTCGATTATGGTCAAGCTACAGGTAAAATTGTAGATAAACAGGCGTGTTTTAATCTCAATGTCCTCGCAACCGTGCCACCTGCGATGGGTCAAACCAATCGCCCATACTTAGTAAAGGTCTTCCAGAGCTTAATGGAAGAGCTTGAAGTTGAACCTTATCAGGCTGAAGTGATAGCTGATGCAACATGGGAATACCTTGATCAAGATGATGTGGTTCGGTCTATGGCTGGGGTCGAAGATAGTACCTATGAAGGTATGAAACCAGCCTATTTGGCAGCTAACAGTTGGTTGGCGGATGCCAGTGAATTACGCTCGGTGTATAAAGTTAGTGGCGATATTCATCAAAAACTATTACCAATGATCTGTGCTTTACCAACGGATGAATGGGAACTAAACGTCAATACGCTTGAGGTGGAGCAAGCCCCTATCCTGGTGGCTTTATTTGCCCCCTATCTCGATAGTAGTGATGCCGTTCAGTTGATTGAGAAACGGTCTTTTGATGGTTGGGGAAGCGTTGAAGATTTTTTAGCTGAGTCAGAATTTGCTGGCTTAAATGACGAGATAAAAAAGAAAGCGACAGGCTACTTAGGGGTCGATAGCGCCTTTTTTGAGTTAGATGCACAGGTATTAGTCGATGAATCGCGTGTGCGTATACGTAGTCTTTTACAAAGTACAGATAGAGATACGGTGAACGTAGTTCGCCGTCGTTTTGGAGGTATCAGTGAGCGAGTTTCTGACCGTTCGGCTGAGTAGCGAACAACAAAGTACCATTCCATGGTTGATATGGTCGACACAGCAACAGGAAGTTATTGCCAGTGGTGAAGTCGCTGGCTGGGAGCATCTTGATGAACTGGCGTCTTACGCTGATCAGCGACAAATTATAGTGTTATTATCTGGCAGTGACTGTGTACTCACTGAAGTGGCAATCCCACCTGGAGCGTCACGCCAATTTGAAAGCATGTTGCCATTTTTGGTTGAAGACGAAGTTGCACAAGACGTCGAAAATCTGCATTTCACCGTGTTAAATAAGCAAAGTGATAAAGCGCAAATATGCGCTGTTGAAAGTGCTTGGGTTGAGATCATTTTGCAACGTTTTACCAGTCAAAAATTAAGTATTAAACGAGTGCTTCCTGATGTGTTGGCGTTACCAACCCAAGAAGGCAGTAGCAGTGCTGTTTTATTGGGAGATCAATGGCTGTTGCGTCATTCTGCGACTCAAGGTGCAGTTGTTGATACTGCTTGGTTAGATTTATACCTGTCGGCTTATATGCAGCATGACAATCAAGACTTGCAACTTGAGTGTTATAGCTCACTGCCAGATTCATCTTTGATAAGTCATTGGGTAGCGAAACCAGAAGAAATGGCAATGGCTTTGCTTGCTCAAGGAGCAATTGAAAGTAACATAAATTTACTTGCGGGGGCTTTTAAGCCTAAATCATCTTGGGGTAAGCACCTTAAGGTATGGAAGAAAACTGCGATTGCAGCCTGCATTATGCTGGTGGCTTCTGTTACTCATCATGTAATGATGGTCTATAAACATGAATTACAAGCAAAGGCCTATCGAGATGAAAGTCTGAGAATCATCAAGCAGATCTTTCCTGATAAAACAAGATTCCAAAGTGAACATGTCCTTAGACGTCAACTAAAAAAAGAAGTTACTAACCTCTCTGGAGGCGCAGGAAGTGCAGGGATGTTACCTTGGTTGGCAGCGTTACCTAAGACATTAGGTCAGGTTCAAGATATACAAATCACCAATTTTAAGTACGATGGCAAAAAAGGCGAAGTTCGCATTCAAGCACGCAGCTCAGATTTTCAGCCATTCGAACAAGCACGTGTCAAGCTCGAAGAGCAGTTTAATGTCAGCCAAGGCCAGTCGAATCGTAATAATGATGCGGTGATTGGTAGCTTTGTCTTGACACAAAAGTGAGGTGAGAATGAAAAAAGTAATCACACAACTTCAAGCATGGTGGAGTGACATTTCCTTACGTGAGCAACGCATGATTATTGTCGCTGGAGTGGTGTTTGGTATAGGTATTCTCTATTGGGGCATATATCAACCGATGAATCAGCGCACGATGGAAGTTCAAAAAAGTATTCAATCTGAGCAGCAGTTTCTCAACTTTGTGCAGAAAAAAGCCGATGAGATTACGGCTTTACGTAAGAGCGGTGGCGTAAGCTTTTCTGGTCAATCACTGAACCAAGTGGTTTCCTCGTCTGCTCGCCGCTATAAAATTGAATTAATTCGTGTACAGCCACGTGATGAAAGTGTACAGGTATGGATCAAACCGTTGGCATTTAATCAATTGGTGGATTGGCTCCGTTATCTGAAAGAACAGCAAGGTATCGATACGGAGTTTCTTGATATCGATCGTACAGAACAAGCGGGTATGGTGGATGTAAATCGCCTGCAATTTAAGCGAGGTTAAGGTGAAGAAAACCATTGTTTATGTAGTCATTTTTGTCACCTTCTTTTTTGCAAGCCTGATTGCTGGCTTGCCAATATCTTGGGTGCTAGCACAGGTTTCTACACCACCAGGTTTAGAGATCACTAATCCACAGGGAACCTTGTGGAAAGGTCGTGCTGCGAATGTGCGATGGCAGCAACAGAATTTAGGCAAACTCAACTGGGATTTTCAGTGGTCAAGTTTACTGATGGGTAAGGCTGAATTTGACGTTCGATTTGGGCGTGGTAGCGACTTAAACTTCAAAGGCCAAGGCTTTGTCGGTTATGGTTTATTGGATGGTCCTTATGCTGAGAAGCTTGAGGTGTCCATGCCAGTCGATAAAGCGCTACAGCAAGCACAGCTTCCTTTACCATTAGGTGCCAGTGGCCGTTTAACGCTAAAGGTGAATCAAGCCACTTACGCTGCGCCATGGTGCAAATCAGGTGATGCGACATTGACTCTGACTCAAGCCAGAGTGCAGAGTCCAGTAGGGGAACTGCAATTGGATAAAGCAACTGCGAACCTCAGCTGTGAAAATAGCCTTCTTAAGGCATCAGGGAGCCAAAATAGCAGCCAAGTGTCTGCGGAGTTCTCTGGCGAGCTAACCCCAGAGCAAGCTTATTCGGCGAAAGCTTGGTTTAAGCCTGGTGCAGAGTTTCCACAAAGCATGAATGAGCAGCTGAAATGGCTCGGCGACCCTAATCCTAAAGGTCGATACGAGTTTGTTCATCAAGGTAAGATTTAGATCAAGCTTTCGATTTGAGAAGTATAATTTAAAAAATAAAAAGAGCCGTGTTCATATGGCTCTTTTCTATGGGCTTTGACTCTTTTTCCATAAGTTTGAGCCAAAAAATGCACTGTTGGATTCTGGAAATGGAGAGTTCACTCTTTCTACTTCTTTTCTATTTCAAGAGCTGAACCGACAAAGCTAGGTTAGTTCTTATCCAAAAGAATTTCATTCCAAGGTAAATCTACATCGCCTAAAACAATGAAGTTTGGATTTTCCAGTGTTTCCCGTTCATTGTAGGAAAGAGGTAGTAACTCAGTGCTTAGAATACGTCCTCCTGCTTCTTCAACAATACATTGAGTTGCTGCTGTGTCCCATTCGCCAGTAGGTCCGATACGCAGGTAGCAATCAACAGCACCCTCTGCGACTAAACACGCTTTGAGCGCTGCTGAACCAAGCGGGATCAAATCATAATTCCATGTTGGACTCATACGAGTCGTGATGCGATTGATATCTTGGCGACGACTGATGGCTATTGCAATATTTTGTCCCACGTGTTCATGCTTGTGGGTGTGAATTTTGACACTCTCTGCCAAATCTGGAATTTTCCACGCTCCTTTCCCTTTGTAAGCGTAATAGGTTACGCCAGAGGTGGGGGCATACACCACACCCATTGTTGGGGCATTGTTATTTATTAAGGCGATAATCGTGGCGAAATCACCACTTCGAGCAATGAATTCTTGGGTACCATCCAGAGGGTCCACTAACCAATAGCGCCCCCATTGAGAACGTTGCTCTAAGCTAATATCTGCAGCTTCTTCTGAAAGAACAGGGATGTCTGGTGTCAGTTCACTTAAGCGTTTTACGATCAACTTATGAGCGGCAATATCAGCACTCGTAACGGGAGTGTCGTCGCTTTTGGTGTAAGCTTGATATTGCTTATTTTGATAAATATCTAAAATGAGCTGACCAGCACTTCTGGCAATCTCAATAACTTGTGGTAGAAGGTGAGATACATCTTTGTTTGTTGGCATTCGTTATCCTCTCTCACAATTTGGCGAGCAATTATTATTATCTGTCTTGATTGGGAGTGATGCTTGGTCGGTGTTTTAAGGCCAGTAATAAAGCAGTGATACTTCTGGCTTCACGGAAATCTAAGTGGCTTAACAGGGCTTCAGCTTGATTAAGAGGCCAGCGGACGATCTCTAGTGGCTCAGGTTCATCTCCTTGTTGCTGCTCTGGGTATAAATCTTGGCCAAGAAAGAGCGTCATCTTACTTGAAAAATGCGAAGGGGCGATGATCACCTGTTTAAGAGGTATTAAATTGCGAGCACCAAAGCCAATTTCTTCTTTGAGTTCTCGATTTGCAGCTTGCTGCGCGGTCTCGCCTGAATCGATAAGGCCTTTTGGGAAGCCTAACTCATAACACTCTGTGCCTGCTGCGTATTCGCGTATTAGGAGTAAATCACCTTGTTCAGTCACCGGAACGACCATCACTGCGTCGCGTCCACTTGGTTTCATTCGTTCATAGGTGCGTTGTTCACCATTAGAAAAGCGCAGGTCGAGCGACTCGACCCGAAACAGCTTGGATTGAGCAACCGTCTGACAAGAAAGTATCGTTGGTGGCGTCCTTTTCGACATCTGTTAGCTCCTAGAAATCGTTCACAAAGGTTGATGGCATGATAATAATGCAGCGAAGATCGCAGGGAGAACAAACAAAACAGGAGGCCAGTGCCTCCCATTTTTAATGTCACTGTGACCAGTCGCTAATTTCACCGTTTGGTGAGCGCATTGATTAGTAGTAAGAATGGTCGCCGCGATCATGCTCGGTTGCATCACGAACAGCAGTAAGCTCGCCAACAAACTGATTAAGTAGTTCTTTTTCAATGCCTTCTTTAAGAGTAACATCAACCATCGAACAGCCATTACATCCACCACCAAAGGCGACAATAGCGACGCCATCTTCGGTGATCTCAACCAAGTTGACATGGCCGCCATGGCTAGCGAGCTGTGGGTTAACTTGAGTTTGAATAGCGTATTCAACACGTTCCAAAAGAGGGGCATCATCAGCCACTTTACGCATTTTGGCGTTCGGAGCTTTAAGCGTCAGTTGAGACCCCATTTTGTCAGTAACGAAGTCAATTTCCGCTTCATCTAAGAACGGCAAACTAAGCTCATCAACAAAAGCAGAGAAGCCTTGGAAAGAAAGCTCGGTATCAGTACTTTCTACCGCTTCTGGTGGGCAATAGGACACACCACATTCTGCATTTTGTGTTCCTGGGTTTACGACGAAAACACGAATGTTTGTACCTTCAGGCTGCTGGCCTAAAAGGTTAGCGAAATGCTTTTGGGCAGTTTCTGTAATAGTAATATTTGACACGACAAGTACCTGAGTAAATTTGTAGGTTATTACGGCTATTTTACTCCTGTTCTCTCTGTGGTCTAGTCTTTTTGCTGAGATCTCATTAGGTCGATTAGAGTGAGTGAGAGACAGGAGTTCTACAGATGCAATAAATATCGATGCTTTTAACGCCAACTTCAAGTAATAAATTGGATAATTGTCGTACGGTATTCCCAGTCGTTACAACATCATCGACAATTGCAACATGTGAAACTGATACTTTTTTTTGTAAAATGAATGCATCATGCAAATTTTTTTGCCGATTTTTCTTATTGCTCCCTCGTTGAGGCGGTGAGTTTTTTATACGGCGAAATAGCTTTGTATCTAACTTAGCTTGCAAATGTTTTGCCAAGTGTTGCGCGAGTATATGGCTTTGATTGAACCCTCGAGTTAAGTAGCGCTGCCAATGAAGTGGCACATAAGTGATTACTGGCGCTGGTTGCTCAATACGTTCAGCCAGCAACCGTGTGAGCGCATTCACTTGCCACATCTCACCATGGTCTTTGAAGCGTTGAATTTGTCCAGATAACGGAAAGTCGTAATCTCCTAATGTGTATAAGCGTTGCCAAGGAGGAGGCTCAGTTAGGCATTGACCACATTGTTCGCTATATTCTGCGTCATAAAGTTTGAGTGCCAAGCCACAGCGTGAGCATCGTTTTACAACGGTGAGATATTTGATGCAGTGTTGGCACCAGTTAAGTGGATTCGATGGCTGTGAAGCATGCAGAGGAAAGTGGCACAATCCACATTGGCTGCTTAGCATGCGAGACATGATGTTTTGCCACTGATGAAATACCATGTCGTTCATTCCTTAAAAGCGTTTATTTTGTGTGCTTCATTTGAGATAAATAAGCCGCACTAAAAGTCGTCAATAAACCCTAGGTTAGCGTGTGCTAAACAGGGTTTTGAAGCATATAAGTCGGAGGTTATGCGAGCGTGAGCACGAATTTATACTGGCAAACACTGGGTCAAGGGCCTGATTTGGTTTTGTTACATGGGTGGGGCATGAATGGTGCAGTATGGCAGCAAGCTGTTGAATCACTGAAGCAGGACTTCACTGTGCATATTGTTGATCTACCTGGTTATGGTCACAGTGCGCAGTACCATGCGGCTGATCTTGCCCAGATAGCAGAAATGCTCTTAGTCCAAGCGCCAGAGCAAGCCACTTGGTTGGGCTGGTCATTAGGAGGATTGATTGCCACTTACATTGCCGAGCAAGCTCCAGAGCGCGTGAGTAAATTGATCACCGTAGCGAGTTCGCCTAAATTCTCTGCAGATTCTTCTTGGCGAGGCATTCAACCTCAGGTATTGAGTGCTTTCACGGAACAATTACTCGAAGACTTCTCCCTCACGATTGAACGCTTTATGGCGTTACAAGCAATGGGAAGCCCGTCTGCACGTCAGGATGTGAAAAAACTGAAACAGGCTATTTTGTCGCGACCACAACCTAATCCAGGCTCGTTATTGGTTGGCTTGAATATTCTAGCCGATGTCGATCTACGTGAAGTATTGAGCAAGCTTTCTATGCCTGTGTTACGTCTTTATGGTCGATTAGATGGACTAGTGCCGATTAAGGTAGCAAGTGCTCTGAACACACAATTGCCTCATACACAGCAATTTATTTTCAGCCGATCTTCTCATGCTCCATTTATGACTGAACAGGATGAGTTTTGTGAGCAAATACGTCAGTTTGCAGGGTAGTCCTTTCAATGGTTAGAGCTGAAATGATTAAAAACTAAAGCTGATTAAAAATTGGCCGATATAACTTCTGACTGCTCTTTTAACAAACTGGAAAGGGTGAGTTGGGTGATGATTGGGAGGGTTTGCAATGGTTATATCACCGACCAATGTCAGTGTGCCACTGATCGCCCCATCGATAAATGTACAGAGTGAACAAGCGGCTCGTGATAATAAAGCCCGAGAACCTGTTACTCCAACGATGGCTTTGTCGCAAATCAACGCAGAGCGCAAAGTGAATAGCGATGAGAAGCGGCGGCGTCAATCTCGTTGGGATCCGTCACAGCATCCCGACTATGAAATGGAACAAGATGTTGAAGCCTCTGATCATCAAGAACCTGAAGACCCTTTAGCGCGTCTTTTTGGTTTGCTTGCGCTTACATCGTACAGTGAAGAGCAAGGCAAGGGGTACACGATACGCTTTCGTTTACCTAAGCGTATTTTAGAGGCTGCGGTCAAACAAGGATTAATGGAAAAACGCAGAAAAGTGATCAAATTTCATTATGGTCATTCGGTTGCGCCTCATACGCCGTCAGAAGTGATTGCGGTGTTATGACGGTTTACGATCCTACGCAAACAAAACACTCCAATCCGTTAGCGGGTTGGAGTGTTTTTATCTACTGATTACCCTTTTTCTTACGGGCAGTCTATATGATGCGTCTTTAGTTTTTACTTCTTTGCTTTAGCAAAAGCTGCTGCAAATGCACCGCCCATCGCACTGTTGGATGATGAGTCATCGCGACGAGGTTGGTGTTGACGCGGTTGTTGAGGTGCAGAGTTACGTGGTGTGGATGAACGTTGGCTACGGTTATCTTGGCCGGGCTCATCGCTTAAGCGCATGGATAAAGCAATACGTTTACGCTGTACATCGACTTCCATTACTTTGACTTTGACAATGTCACCAGCTTTTACCACCTCACGTGGATCGGAAACAAAGCGATCGGTCAGGGCTGAAATATGCACCAAACCATCTTGGTGAACACCAATGTCAACGAATGCACCAAAATTCGCAACGTTGGAGACAACCCCTTCTAAAACCATTCCTGGTTCCAAGTCTGCGACCGAATTGACGCCCTCAGCAAAGGTTGCGGTTTTGAATTCTGGACGTGGATCACGACCTGGTTTGTCCAATTCTTTAATGATATCGCTGACGGTTGGTACACCAAAATGCTCATTGGTGTAATCAACGGCATGCAGATTCTTTAGAAAACTTGAGTCGCCAATTAATGCTTTAATGTCTTTACTGTTTTTCTCTGCAATGGCTTTCACCACAGGGTAGGCTTCTGGGTGAACCGCAGAGGCATCCAATGGATTTTTGCCGTCCATAATACGCAGGAAACCTGCACATTGTTCGAAGGCTTTTGGCCCTAAGCGAGGGACTTTTTTCAGAGCAGTACGGGCATCAAAACGGCCATTTTCATCGCGGAAAGTAACGATATTTTGGGCGATGGTGGTCGACAGTCCCGCAACACGAGTGAGTAGAGCCGCAGAAGCCGTGTTCACATCGACGCCGACTGCGTTTACACAATCTTCAACGATCGCATCAAGACGTTTTGCGAGCATGGACTGACTGACATCGTGTTGGTATTGACCCACTCCGATCGATTTCGGGTCAATTTTTACTAATTCTGCCAGAGGATCTTGTAAGCGGCGAGCAATCGAAACCGCACCACGCAGGGAAACATCCATATTCGGAAATTCTTTTGCTGCTAGCTCAGAAGCCGAGTAAACCGACGCGCCTGCTTCACTTACGATGATCTTTTGTACTTTCAAGCCACCACGCTTGATGACGTCTGCAACAAAGCTGTCGGTTTCGCGTGAGGCGGTTCCATTACCGATCGCGATTAAATCAACATTATATTTGCGCACCAACTGGTCAACGATTTGCATCGACTTGTCGTATTGCTTCTGTGGTGGGTGAGGGTAGATGGTCTCGGTCGTCAGGACTTTACCTGTTGCATCGACAATCGCAATTTTTGAACCCGTTCTCAAGCCCGGATCGAGGCCTAAGGTGGCACGTGGTCCTGCAGGCGCAGCCATTAATAGATCTTTGAGATTGGTAGCAAACACTTCTATGGCTTCGACTTCTGCGCGTTCTTTCATCGCGCCCATGAGTTCGGTTTCCATGTGCATTGATACTTTAATGCGCCATGCCCAGCTAATGACCTGTTTGCGCCATGTATCAGCAGGAGCGCTACTCAGGGTCACGCCGTAATGATCGGCGATAAGGGTTTCACAATAAGACTGACGAACGCCTTCTTCTTGAGCAGGATCGGCATCCATGGCCAAAGTCAGGAAGCCTTCGTTACGGCCACGTAGCATGGCGAGTGCGCGGTGAGAAGGAACCTTACTCAAAGGTTCGTTATGATTGAAGTAATCTTTAAACTTCTCCCCTTGCTGTTCTTTGCCTTCCACGACTCGGGCACACATTTCAGCGTTTCGATTGAGATAAACGCGGATCTTTTCAAGCAAGTCAGCATCTTCGGCAATGCGCTCCATGATGATCGCTCGTGCACCATCAAGAGCCGCCTTAGTATCAGCTATCCCTTTTTCAGAATCAATATATTGATTTGCTTCGTTTTCTGGGTCAGTTTGAGGGTGTTTCCAAAGCTGGTTGGCCAGTGGTTCGAGCCCGGCCTCGATCGCTATTTGACCTTTGGTGCGACGTTTAGGTTTATAAGGCAGATATAAATCTTCTAAGCGCGTTTTACTGTCTGCTTGTGTGATGGCTTGTTCCAATTCAGGTGTGAGTTTGCCTTGTTCCTGAATCGACTTAAGAATTGCTTGGCGACGCTCATCCATTTCACGTAGATAAGAGAGTCGGCTGTCTAAGCTACGGAGCTGAGTATCGTCCAAGCCTCCAGTAACCTCTTTACGATAACGAGCAATAAATGGGACTGTGTTACCGTCATCAATCAATGTCATAGCAGCGGTAACTTGCTCGGGGCGAACGTTCAGCTCGTGAGCAATCATGCGACAGATAGCTTGGCTCATCCGTGTATTCTCTTTCAATTTATGTAGGTATTGGTATGGTACAGAACATGGGGGTACTTAATAGCATTTACAATGTTTGATATTTAAACCTCGAGAAACCGTCATATGTAAAAGTGCCTATCGTTTGAACTTAATGATATTAATATCACTCTAACGAGAGACTTAAAACAGAGTTATGATGAAGAAAACCTAAATAAAAATTTACCCGTTGTCGATGGACAGCAGGCAGAAAAATGTCAAAGCTGTAATCAAATTCAGAACTTAGTTATTTTGAACTTTGCAAATTGTTCATAGCCTATATGGGAAACCAGATGAAGAAAATGTCTTTAATATTGGCACTATCCGGTGCCTTACTTGCACAGCCATATGCTTGGTCGCAAACGCTTTACGCGACAACGCAAGATCCGATTTATCAACTTGATGATAAAATGGTTTTAGGCCGCATGGAGAAAGTCTACTACTCTGATGTTGCTGAACTTGAGCAAGTCCCATTTAGCGGTAAGATTGATACTGGTGCAGACAGTTCATCGATGCATGCTGAGCAGATTCATGTTTACAGTACTCACCCTGATTTTAAAGATCTTAAAGATAACGCTCTAATGCGCAGTATTGTTGATGAAGTCGGTGGAACAAAAGAGGCTCGAGATCATGAAAATCTTAAGCCCTATCAGCTCAAAGTTAGTTTCATAATTCGTCATCCGTATACAGGTAAGCCGATTAAAATTACCGATGACTTGGAACGAATCAGTGCTATTCGCAATCGTACAGAAACACAACCGATTTTACGTCCAACCATTACTATGCCAATGACTATCGCTGATCATACCGTTGATATGGTGGTTAACTTGACAGAACGTACCCAATTTTCCACTCCAATCCTAATCGGTAAAAGTTATTTGGATAATCATGCTTGGGTTTTTGCAGGCTATGACTATTTACAAGTTCAGCCTGATGCACAAATGATTGGTAAAAAAGAAACGGTCAATATTAACGGGGTTACTTATCGAGTCAGTATTTCCGACACTAACCGCTACACTAGCGTGCATGCTTTAGATATTAAAGTGGATAAAAAGAACAGGCGGATTTCTTTTATGCTTGAAGGTGAAAATGGTAAGCGGCACAAAATGGAATTACCACTCGTGCGAATGCTGAAAACCAGTAAGGGGGAGCGTCCGTCGGTCTATTTACCAGTACAAATCAATCAGACTCACACACAACAGTGGCTAGTCTACTTGCGTGACCGTAGTGGCTACTCCTCACAAGTTAGATTAGGTAAAGATGTTTTGAATCAGTACTTTATGGTCGACACTGAGAGAGAAAACTTACTTGGTGGTGTTAAAAAGTCGTTCAAAGATGTTTTGAGGGCCAAGCCACTAATCATCTCTCCACAAGAGAATATCAGTCTTGACGGTCATCGATTGCCTGCTTATCCAACTTTTACAGTTAAGACTCCTCTATTGCGAGTTGATGGCTTTGAGTTGACAAAAAACAACAAACAAGAACAAGTGACTTTTTATTTGCCAACAGAAAGTGGGGAAGAAGAAAAGATCACTAAGCCAGTGCTGAAAAAGCTCAAAATCGGCAAGGCAATTCGCCCTGTGGTTGAAGGTGAGATAACACTAGGAAGTAAAAAGAAAATACTCAACTTTGCTATTGATGTGTTGAAAAAAGAGGACAAAGGTAAACCTTATTTTACTTTTGGCCATGAGATCAGTAAAGGCGGTGTTTTATTAAATACTCGTACTGACCATTTGTTGGATGCAAAGCCTTTGTTTAGAGCTGGTCATATTGAAGTCGCAGAAGTTGAAGGGCTTTCTTTTCCAGTAAAACTGGATACCGGAGCAGATGTGAGTTCAATTAGTGCACAGAATATCAAGCGCTTTACACAACAAGGCCAAGAGATGGTCAGTTTCACTTATGAGAATGATCATGGAGTGAAAAAGGAGTTTACTAAACCAGTTGTCGATATTATGCGCATTACTGCTAAAAAGGGTGAGAAAGCCAGTGTTCGACCTGTCGTAGAAATGCATGTGAAGTTGGGAGAACTAGAGAAAAAAATTCAGGTTAACTTACAAGATCGCAGCCGCTTCCATTACAGTATGATTTTAGGTAAAAACTTTTTAAAGCATGGTGCTTTAGTGGCTAGTGAGGCGGAGTATCTTCTTACCTCAAAGCCAGAATACGAAAAGTAACGTTTATATAACCCAAGTGGCTTAAATACGTTGAGTATAAAGTGGGGTCACTTGGATCATGACTCAATCTGATAGATAAATTTGGATTATTACTGTGAAAACCAAGCTGATCACCCGAGAAGGTTACAACAAACTCAAAGCTGAACATGATTATTTATGGCATGAGCATCGTCCAGAAATTACGAAAATAGTGACTTGGGCTGCCAGTCTTGGTGATCGTTCAGAGAATGCTGATTACACCTTTAACAAGCGTTTGTTGCGCCAAATTGATCGTCGAGTGCGTTTTTTACGTAAGTTCCTACCCGAAGTGACTATCGTCGATTATTCCCCTCAACAGGAAGGTAAAGTTTTCTTTGGTGCTTGGGTTGAAATAGAAAATGAGGCAGGAGAAGTTAAGAAATTTCGCATTGTAGGCCCGGAAGAGATTTATGGTGATGCAAAAGAGTATATTTCTATCGATTCACCGATGGCACGAGCATTACTTAAAAAAGAAGTGAATGATGAGTTTATTGTTCGTACACCAGAAGGTGACAAGGAATGGTTTATAAATCGTATTTCTTATGACAAAAAATAATGAAGTTAACCTTGTTTTTGAATGTCGTTCAGTCTTTTAGAATAGCACTATACGGTTTAAATTAACTAGTGAAAGAGTGAAAAGCGAGATGAATATAAAAAGAGTAACAATTTGCACAAGCGTATCTTAAAAAACAGTGATACATTCTTGATATAGATGCTTCTGAAAGGGTGTTTCAATGCAAGAAAATCATAAAATTTTAGTGGTTGATGACGATGCTCGTTTACGTGCTCTATTGGAGCGTTATCTTTCTGAGCAAGGTTTTCAGGTAAGAAGTGTAGCCAACAGTGAACAGATGGATCGTTTGTTAACACGAGAGAACTTTCATCTTATGGTGCTAGATTTAATGTTACCAGGTGAAGATGGTTTATCAATCTGTCGTCGACTACGTAATGCAAATAATGCCTTACCCATTCTAATGTTGACTGCAAAAGGTGACGAGGTTGATCGTATTGTTGGCTTGGAGGTTGGGGCAGACGACTATCTACCAAAACCGTTCAATCCACGAGAATTATTGGCGCGAATCAAGGCTGTACTTCGTCGTCAAACCATTGAATTGCCAGGCGCGCCAAGCAGTAAAGAAAAAATTATCGAATTTGGTGAATTTCGCCTAAATTTAGGCACGCGTGAAATGTTCCGTGGTGAGGAGGCGATGCCGCTGACATCAGGCGAATTTGCGGTTCTAAAAGCATTGGTTCTAAACGCACGTGAACCGATGTCTCGCGACAAGCTAATGAATATGGCCCGTGGTCGAGAATATTCAGCTATGGAACGCTCCATTGATGTTCAAATTTCACGCTTACGCCGTATGTTAGAAGATGACCCTAGCAAGCCTCGCTATATCCAAACTGTTTGGGGATTAGGCTATGTGTTTGTACCAGACGGTAGAGAGGTATAACGTCTAGTATCATAATTGCTAGATAGTCTTTAAGACGAAGTGTGCTCTTTGGCAGTTTGACTGACTCGGTTTTATTGCCCAGACTGCTGACAAAGAGTAGGCTCTACCATCAGAGCTGACGACAACAAATATTACTTTAGGGTGTTTTCACTTAAATTCCAAACTTACCTTTTGGTTCAACGACTTATCGTCTTTATTTCATTCGCCTTCCACTCATAAATTGCACACTTTGCGAGGATGGTGTCCAAGGACTTTTTATGCGCATTCGAAGCTCATTTACTCAATCTATTTTGTTGTTTATTACTCTCCTTCTCGCCAGCCAAGCCTTTTCATACTACGCGTTATTTAACTATGCTTTGATGCCCAGCCTACAACAATTCAACAAGATTATTGCGCATGAGTTGAATATTGTGATTGATCAGGATGATTTGCTTAAAGCGGATGCGCCATTACGCCATCAATTATTAGAAAAACTGGGGGTAACAGTTCACCATGCAGATGGCGAAATGAAGCATGAATTTGAGCAGGCGATGTCGATAGATTTAATGTCCTCAGAGATGACACAAGCCCTCGATTCACCGACTGAAGTACGATTATTGCTAGGGGATGAGAGCTATATCCTGTGGGTTAAAATCAATAAATTACCTAACTCCATTATTCGCGTGCCGTTATCAGAGTTGCAAGAGGAAGATTTTATCCCTTTATTTCGCAATAGTTTGATCATGGCCTTACTGATCATTGCTGGTGGTTGGTTATTTATTCGATTGCAAAATCGTCCATTGCTGGAGTTAGAGAAAGCCGCTAAAGGTGTTGGACGAGGAGAAATCCCTGCCCCCATTCCTGAAAGAGGTGCGTCAGAAATCCGTTTGGTAACGCGTGCTTTTAATCGGATGTCAAAGGGGATACAACAACTAGAGGAAGATCGGGCACTGTTGATGGCAGGGATCAGTCATGACTTACGCACTCCACTAACACGTATTCGTCTCGCAACAGAAATGATGTCACCAGAAGACAGTTACCTTGCTGAAGGTATTATTGGTGATACAGAGGAATGCAATGAGATCATAAGTCAGTTTATGGACTATCTCAAACCAGTTGATAAGGACTCGTTTGAGTCAGTTGACCTTAATACTATTGTTAATGAAGTTTCAACTGCAGAAGGGGGATATGAACAAGCAATTGAAACTGAGCTTAGTCATTTCCCACTTGAGGCTTCTGGTAGCCCAATTGCAATTAAACGTGCTGTGACGAACCTGGTCGTCAATGCTCAGCGTTATGGCAATGGTTGGATAAAAATCAGTACGGGTATGACCGCCGACAAAAAGTTGGTATGGGCCTGCATTGAAGATAATGGCCCAGGGATCGAACCATCTCAGGTAGCAAAACTATTTGAGCCTTTTACTCGAGGGGATACGGCTCGGGGCAGTGAAGGGACGGGATTAGGACTCGCGATTGTTAAACGTATTGTTAGCCAGCACTCGGGGTCGATCACGATGCGTAATCGCAGCGATGGTGGTTTGATGGCACAGATCAGCTTCCCAACCCAATGACTCCGTTTGTATGCTGCTCTAATTGGTTACTTGTCTTCCCAAACCTGATATGAAGGTGAATACGTCATCCTTTAGGCTTTGGAATACATATCCCGCTCACCAAGCCAACGATCAATGATAGCAACTGCATTATCGGGGTACTGTTGATGAATATGACGTGAAATGCGTTGAACTTCAGGGATTAAGTGCTGATCACGGATTAAATCAGCGATTTTGAAATCAGCTAAACCGGTTTGTTTGGTTCCGAGCAGTTCACCCGGCCCACGGATTTCTAAGTCTTTCTGAGCGATAACAAAACCGTCGTTACTCTCACGCAAAACGCCTAAACGCTTTTGTGCTGTTTTAGATAAAGGAGAGTGGTAAAGCAAGACGCAGTGACTAGCAACGGAGCCCCTTCCAACTCGGCCTCTTAACTGATGCAGTTGAGCCAAACCAAGACGCTCTGGATTTTCAATGATCATCAAACTTGAGTTGGGCACATCTACACCGACTTCAATAACGGTCGTTGCAACCAACAAATGCAGCTTATTGTCTTTAAAGTCCTGCATTACCGCTTGTTTCTCATTGGGTTTCATTCGACCATGGACTAAGCCAATTTTTACGTCGGGCAATGTACGTTGCAGCTCTTCGGCGGTGTCGGCGGCGGCTTGCGCTTCTAAAACCTCAGACTCATCAATCAGTGTACACACCCAATACGCTTGTTTACCTTCGTTTAGACAAGCATGTCGAACACGTTCTACGATGTCGTCACGTTTGGTATCAGGTATGGCAACAGTCTGAATTGGCGTTCGGCCCGGTGGTAATTCATCAATCACCGAGGTTTCAAGATCGGCATACGCCGTCATCGCTAGGGTTCTTGGTATTGGCGTGGCTGTCATGATCAACTGATGAGGATACACGCCTTGTTTGGTGCCTTTCTCTCTCAGTTCTAAGCGTTGGTGAACGCCAAATCGATGTTGTTCATCAATAATGACTAAGGCTAGGCGTTTGAATTCGACGTGCTGTTGAAATAGCGCATGAGTGCCAACCACCATTTGTGCTTCACCACTGGCAATCCTGGCCAGCTCAGTTTGTTTTGCTTTCCCTTTCAATTTACCTGCTAACCAGCCAACTTGGATGCCCATTTTTTCAAACCACTGCGAAAAATTAATAGCGTGCTGTTCAGCGAGTAATTCTGTCGGAGCCATTAAAGCCACTTGATAACCATGTTCGATTGCCCGGACGGCGGCAAGGGCGGCAACCAATGTTTTTCCTGAACCAACATCGCCTTGCACTAGGCGCATCATTGGATGTGCTTGTTCGAGATCGGCTTCAATTTCTTTCACGACGCGCGATTGAGCATTGGTCGGAGAAAAGGGCAATTGCTGAAGTAACTGTTGCTTTAATGTATCACAAGCGGTAAGAGGGAGCGCAGCATCTTGCTTTCCTTTACTCCGTACAGCCAGCATGGACAGATTTTGTGCCAGTAACTCTTCGAGAATCAGACGAATTTGAGCAGGGTGCTTACCTTGATCAAATTGGGTTAAATTGATATTCGGTGGAGGCCGATGGATAGTATGCAGCGCTTGAGCCATCGAGAGTTGATTAGGGTAGAGCCCTGTCGGTAAGAGTTCCTGGACGGCGGCTTTATCTAATAGTGTTAGGGCTTGCTCAGTAAGGTTGCGTAACGTGATTTGGCGCAAGCCTTCTGTGGTGGGATACACTGGAGTTAAACTTTGTTCCACACCTGGCTGCTGTTCATTGAGATAAAATTTGTAATCAGGGTGAACGATTTCCAGCCCCATTGCACCGCGTTTAATTTCTCCATACGCGTGAACAGGTTTGCCTTGAGAAAAGTTATTTTTCATCGCGGCGGTAAAATTAAAAAACCTCAAGGTGACAGTGCCGTTACCATCGCTGATTTTAACCGTCAGCATTTTTCGCTTACCAAACGCGGTATCCACTGCCATGACCTTGCCTTGAACCGCAGCCCATAAGCCGGCATGAAGCTTTACCATTGGATAGATACGGGTGCGGTCTTCATAACGCAATGGTAGGTGAAACAGTAAATCCTGAACGTTATGTAAACCGACTTTAGCCAGTTTTTCTGCGACTTTAGCGCCAACGCCGGACAAGGAGGTTAAAGGAACAGCAGATAACAATTGGGCAGACATAAGGGGCTCAAGAAAATGGTTAACATAGTAGTATGTTAACCAAGTTGCTGTGTTTTTGTACAGGAAAAAATAGGTAAGTATTCGTGAGGAGTAGAATTTCGCTGTCCCCGTTATTCCGAGGGGACGGAGTGACATAGGAATTGACTTGTCGTTAGTGTCTAAGTGAAACTTATGTTAGTAACATTAGCCTGCTCAGACAGTCGATCCTGAATCACGCTCCTTCACCGCTGTTCAGGATAACTAGAGTGGATTACTTGCTTTGCATCTCTTGCCACCATGCATCATCTGCAATAATTTGGCCTTGTTCGTCAAGTTGTGGGTAAGTGAGCCCTTTGCGTTTTGCTACCTTGGCTAACACTGGGTGACCACGCTCAAATAAAATACGGTTGATGGTCTCTTGGTCTAGAGCACTGTTTTCACGTTGATACATACCCGCAGCTTCACGTTGGCGCTGCGCTTCGTAAAGAATCACAGCGCTAGCAACAGAGACATTCAGTGACTGCACCATTCCTATCATAGGAACAATAATATCTTGATCCGCGAGCTTTTTTGCTTGCTCCGATGCGCCTACTTTTTCGCTGCCGAGAATGATTGCTGTCGGTTTGGTGTAATCGATATCACGAAAATCAACGGCACCCTCAGACAAATTTGTCACCAAGACTTGCATGCCTTGTGCTTTTAATTGTGTGATGGCTTCATCAATTGAATGATGAGTCTCCACCTCTACCCAGTTACGAGCACCTGCTGAAGTATGGCTGAGTGTGCGCATTTCATCTGGCCAAATAGCATGCACTTTGTGTAACCCCGTAGCATCAGCAGTACGAATAACTGCTGAGACATTGTTGGGCTTATGGACTTCTTCGAGGCAAAGGGTAAGGTCCGTTTGGCGTGCTTTGAGCACCTGATGGATACGATGGTAACGTTCTAGGTTCATAATCTATTTTGCTATAAAAAAAGCCACCCTATTTTATCGGGTGGCTAGGGTTTGGTAGGTCGACTTTGAGTGGTTAGTGCTTACGTCTTCTTACTCGGGTCGCTTGTGCCATGCTTTTGATTTTTCTCATGATACTAGCAAGATGCACACGATCTTTGGTACTGAGCAACACGGTGACGGTATACATTCTACCATCACGTTCTTCGGTTGAAAGTCCATGGATATTGGAGCCCGTTTTGGAGATGACATTCGTCAGCTCTGCAAGTGCACCTTGATTATTGAGCATATCGACTTGGAGTTCAGCAATAAACTCTTTGTTGTAGTCATTTGACCAAGCGACCGCCATGTATTTTTCAGGTTCCCTTTGGTAACCACGAACATTAGGACAGGTTTCTCGGTGCACTACAAGCCCTCTACCTGGTGAAACATGTGCAATAATGTGGTCATCAGGGATAGGGTGACAACAGTTAGCGAAAGTCAGTAATAATCCCTCTGCACCGCGAATTGGAAGCTTTTGATTAGTATCACTAGGGATCGAACTGGTGGTGGTCAATTCATCAGTATCGCCCAATAGACGGCGGGCAATCACGATGCTCATCAACTCACCTAGGCCAATCGCTGCTAATAAATCCTCAATACTTTCAAGACGTAAATCAGTGAGAACTTCTTGGATGTTCTCGGGATAAATAGAGTCAATTGAGTGTCGACCAAGAGCATGATTGAGTAAGCGACGGCCAAGTGTGATTGATTCTTCACGACGCATTGTTTTGAGTACTTGACGTATCTTGGTTCGTGCACGTGATGTTACTACATAGTTTAACCAAGCAGCGTTTGGGCGAGCACCTGGGGCACTAATTATCTCGACAGTTTGACCATTTTTGAGAGCTTGGCTAAGAGGGTAAGGATATCTATCAACACGAGCACCAACACAGGCATTACCTACGTCGGTGTGTACCGCATAAGCGAAGTCAACAGCGGTTGCACCTAAAGGTAACTCGACGATGCGGCCTTTAGGCGTGAAGACGTAAATTTCATCTGGAAAGAGGTCAGATTTTACGTTTTCAATAAATTCAAATGAGTTGCCAGCGCTCTGCTGAAGCTCAAGTAAGCTTTGCATCCAGCGTTGTGCTTTGACTTGCGCAGTAGTGCCGGATTTGTCGCCCTTTTCTTTATAAGACCAATGTGCAGCTACCCCTTTATCAGCCATTTGGTCCATATCTTCAGTACGAATCTGAACTTCAACAGGAACACCATGTGGGCCAACCATCGAAGTATGTAAAGATTGGTAACCATTAGCCTTGGGTACAGCTATGTAGTCTTTCATTCGACCAGGACGAGGTTTATACAGGCTATGGACTTGACCGAGAGCACGATAACAAGTGTCGGCAGATTTAACCACGATCCGAAAGGCATAAATATCCATGATCGTATGAAAACGTTGCTCTTTAGTTTTCATCTTGTTGTAGATGGAGAATAAGTTTTTCTCACGACCAGAAACTCGAACTTTTAAACCAATATCGTGTAGACGACCTTCTATTTCGTCATGAATACGCTGGATCATTTCTTTACGATTGCCACGTGCTGCCTTGACGACTTCTTTTAGGACTCGATAGCGATTTGGATAAAGAGCTTCAAAGCCAAGTTCTTCAAGCTCGGTCTTGATGTTATGGATACCCAGGCGATGTGCCAAAGGGGCATAAATTTCGAGAGTTTCACGTGCAATGCGGCGTTTCTTATCCGGGCGAAGAGCACCCAAAGTACGCATGTTGTGAGTGCGGTCAGCCAGCTTAATCAGTATGACGCGAATGTCTTGTACCATGGCGAGAACCATTTTACGGAAGTTCTCTGCTTGAGCCTCTTTCCGGTCACGAAATTTGAGTTTGTCCAGTTTAGATACACCATCAACCAGATCGGCCACTGTTAGGCCAAATTTCTCTTCAAGATCTTCTTTGGAGACGTCACAGTCTTCGATAACATCGTGCAATAAAGCCGCTTGGAGAGTTTCAATATCAAGGCGCATTTCAGCTAGGACCCTAGCCACAGCAACAGGGTGAATAATGTATGGTTCCCCACTAGAGCGGGTTTGCCCTTCATGGGCATCTCTTGCTACCACATAAGATTGACGCAGAGCCTCAATTTGAGGCTCTGTTAAGTATTCTTGGGCAACATCTTTGAGGCTATCGAATAGATACAAATTATAGGCCCGGAAGGTAAATGAAATCTAAAGACAGAATTAACGGTTGTGAGCGATGCTACTTACTGCCGCTAGCTCTGCCGCTTCTTGCTCTTGTTGTTCTTGACGTTCACGTGCATCAAGAACTTCTTTAGTGATTAAACCTTCTTCGATTTCGCGTAGAGCGATAACCGTTGACTTATCGTTCTCTTCTGGCACTAGTGCATCTTTACCGCCAGTTTGCATTTGACGAGCGCGGCGTGCCGCAATCAGTACTAGGTCGAAACGGTTGCCAACTTTTTCAACAGCGTCTTGAACAGTTACGCGTGCCATGAGGACTCCAATAATTAACTAAATTTTGAATGACGAGAAAGTATACAGTCTTCGAAACATATTTACTAGCAATAAGATCAGGCTAGCATAACTTTCTTCAGGTTTTTACTTCATTTTTAAAGATACCCAGAAACCTTGGGTTAAGCTAGGTATCGTCCAAAATTAGTAAGGAAAAAATACAGTCGCGAGTAAGACCGTAACGAGTTAGATAGAGGAATGCTCCCCGATTACTCAGCTAAAAGAGCGTCAAGCATGCCTTTATATTTTGCAGCTTGCTTTTCTGCTTTCAGTCTTTCTGCGCGCAGGATGGCTTTGAAGTCGAGCAAAGCAGTATCGAAATCATCATTGACAATGATGTAGTCATATTCATTGTAATGAGAAATTTCGGATTTTGCTTCGGCCATTCGCTTGGCAATCACATCATCACTGTCTTGGCCACGTGTGTTTAAGCGGCGTTCGAGTTCACCATTTGATGGTGGTAGGATAAACAGGCTTTTGGCTTGTGGCATTTGTTGGCGAATTTGACGAGCACCTTGCCAATCAATATCAAGGAAAACATCGATGCCCTTTTTCAACGTCTCTTCTATCCATACTCGAGATGTGCCGTAAAAGTTACCAAACACTTCTGCATATTCGAGAAAATCACCTTTCGCGATCAGCGACTTGAAAGTATCTTGCTCAACAAAGTGGTAATGAACGCCATCGACTTCACCTGGGCGAATATTACGAGTAGTGTGAGACACAGATACCTTCATCGCGTAAGTCGGATTACGTTCCAACATCGCTGAGATCAAGCTAGATTTACCTGCACCACTTGGTGCCGATACGATATAGAGAGTACCCTTGCTCATTGTACTGTTCCACGGTTGGTTAGATGAACTGCCGAAAAGAAATTGACGGCATATTATAACGATAGCACTGGCGTTAATTGTGTCTACACCAAAGTCATTGATTTAGTGTCAGAGAGAGTTGCCAGAAAAATGGAGTCGAAGCGTATCACCTTCTTAAGATGGTGGCTAGCGAATATGTATTATTGTAAGGTTCAGTGGTAAAGAGTGTTGAGGTGAATAAAAAAAGCCGCTACAAAAGTAGCGGCTTTTGAAATGTTAACTTATTCTATTT
>NZ_BJXJ01000016.1 GCF_007990935.1 Vibrio sagamiensis NBRC 104589 | reverse complement strand
TTCGAACAGCGATTAGCAGAAATCTTAAAACGCGATCATGAATTGCTAGAGCTTTATACTAAACACCTATATTAAAATCATTAGATTTACTTTGAGTTGAAATCTGAAATAGAGCGGCGGTTTGGCCGCTCTCGTCATAGGGGTTCTATCCAAATTAAATTGAGCGGGATAATTTATGTCCAAATTTTATTCAGTGGTTCTTGAGAAAGTTTTTAGACTTCAATAGATAATCCACCTGCCATTAAAGCAGTGAACAATGACTCCTGTCACAAATATTATGATGTTTACGATAGAACTTTCTATCTTTCACTGACACAAACGAGGCCATGCTTAGTACCAAGTTTATTTTTTATTCTATATCTTTTAGAGTCCATTTTCGTTGGTAAGAAATTAAGTTGCCAGATAAAGCTAGAACGTGGTCCATCTGATGACAGAAAATATTGACGCTCTAAGGTATTTAGAAGGTCTGCCTCACTTAAATAACCCCAAAGTACTTGATACTCCTCCTGTGTTGCGAGGTGGGTGTTGGGGAGGTGACATTGATTTCGAATACCCCAACCGTTGTCTTCTTCATTGAGAAGTAGGGAATTAAGAATAGTAAATTTTTTGTTATCGATAACATAGCTTGATGATTCAGCAAAATCATGACGAGGTATTTTTATCGTTGCAAACTCGTTTGAGGTAACCTCGGATGCCCTTATAAAAACAGGGCAGTTGGGAACGGTATCATACTTTAACGTTATTTCTCCTCCAATATTATTGATTTCCTTTTCCCATTCACAAGCAGTGATTACTTGAAAATCGACCTCAGTTTGAGTGCTATCAGCTCCGAGAAAATGGATAAAAACTTTATTTTGCTGCGCCCCAGTGGTTGCTTCCATACGGTAATCTAATAAAACCTCTGGTGGATTATATGGCGTGATTGTTTTACGCTCTTCCTCTGTTGTCATTAACGGGATAATATATTTAGCAAAATAATCAGCAAAACCATACGTCATTCCACTGGTATGACTGAAACCATGGGCGTGTGCTATCTCGTGAAACCAAGTTCGGTAAAATCGTTCTGAATAGGCATTGTCAGGATTTAGTATCGAGTGCCAACTGGCTGCCCATCCTCTTGTATTGGTGAGATATTGGTTGAGTTTTACGCTTCTTCCTGCTCCAACTCCTTCTGAGCGGTAGCGATTACGCATAACCTTTAAAGCTAAATTATGATCTTGTCCACCGAAAGCGAGTAGGTTTCTAATACCATAGGGCAATTGAATATCATTATAGTTACTACAACGTGAAGGTTGGTTTGTGCAACGATCTATCATAAATTGTTCTATTAACTCGGAGTACTGCCTGGTATTGCTTAACTTATGCGTGATCGCAATCATATTTTTGATTGTCTCTTTTTGTTCTAAGTCTGGATAGCTATAGCAAGTTTCTGAGAGATCTTGTGGAGCATTACAATCTTCTTCGTTATAAGGACCTAGATTTACTCTTGGTAAAAAGATATTCCCTTGGTAAACAAATTCGGGATTGTCGACTGGAAATTTGTCAAAGGTAACAGTAGCTGAACTAAAGGCCGGTATTTCAAGGTTTGACACTATTAATTCAAGCCCCGGTGATTGACTAACCTTTACAGGAAAAAACGTTGATGGGATTGGGGTGTTATTGGCAATTTCCCAAGTTGATTCATTGATTTTCTTTACGTGTATATCATTAAATCTAAATATATCCGGTGTTGTTTCTTTTGTAATGGTCTCGACTAAAGCAATGTATATATTAATACTTTTCGTGTTGATAATTTCGTTGGCTCGATAAAACTTTAATGAAGGTTCTGTTGCCGTGACTGAAAAAGGATTGGATAAAGAGAAAAGCAAAGTGGTTAAAAGTAATGGTTTCATATGTCGTGTATCTCCTTCGTTGACTTGGTAACGTGTGGTTTGAATTAGAACGAAATTTAATCACTAAAGATATCGCTAGTTGTGCTTTTAATTTGCGTGTTGCATATCAAAGCTGCGCTTCGTTATTGATAAAGGTTCGCTTTGATGAAAACTGATCTCTTCCAGTCAGACGGAATTCTTATCTATGGTGCTTTCTAACTAGAAAATGCTCCAAGACGATTTAAATAGAGCCAATGTGAGTAGATTTTACGCTCTATTCTTATTTTCTTTATTATTTACGCATAAAAGAGGTGCTCAGGTGAGCACCTTTAATTTTTCGGAAAGCACAACTAATTTAACTAATTAAAAAGAAGGGTTATAATCACTGCAAATAAGCCTAATACCATTTAATGCAGTATCATCTCCACTTCCTTTAGAGTCTTCAACACGAGTAATAATCCCAGTCACAGCTTGATTATATGGGCATATATATTTTGATGTCCAAGCACCCCAGTCAGTATTCACTCCAGAAGAAATCACACTTTCATCCTTGCAAATGAGCTTTATGTTATTTGCAGATGTGTCATCTCCATCACCTTGCTCAGGTTCTATTTGCATAAAAAAACCTTTTACTGGATTATCATCACCATTACAAAATCTATCTGGACTCCAATCACCCCATTTAGAATATTTACTATATATTTTTGCATACTCATTACTATTATTGCTGGCACAGTATAATTCCACGTCATTTAATGCGGTATCATCATTATCTCCTTGCTCATGTTCACTTCGCAGCCGATAGCCAAAAACATATTCTCCATAAGAGCATTTAGATATATTTCCCCAACCTCCCCAATAGCCATCTGTTGCAGCTCTACTTCTATAAGTTTCTGAAGGAATGATGTTCCCAGAACGGATTTGCTCTATACAAGATTTTTTAGTTTGACCGCTAAAATCACATATCAGTGCACTTTCATTTTTATAAGGTTGATTGTAAGCTTCTGCACTTGTTTCGCCAATTTGATTAACTATGCCATCAAACCAGTGAGCATCATAATTTTCTGGTCTTGATAAATAGCCTCTATTATACCTTTTAAAGGCTATTTTCTTATTTACATCATCTATAGATATACTCCAAAAAATATTATGAAACGCTGCATTCATATTGACTAAAGCTACTCGAGAACCGTATTTATTCTCTAGAGAATAGTTTATTGAGTCTATAACAAAACCTGGGCTATTTTCTTCATAATCACAATGGTCACCTTCATACTTACAGTGATAATGCCCATGTAATATGGCAACTACATTTAGATTTTTAATTAAGTTATAGAACCTGTTATAGTTATTATATGATCTTAAGCCGTCAAAGCTATGGCCTACTATAATAATAGGTAAATCATCATTGACTTTACTCTTAACTCTTTCTAAATAACGAAGTGTATTCTCTGCTCCTATAGCATTATGTAGTTGTATTAAATATGCAGATTCAGTATCAGAACCATTTGATAGTGATACAGTGTAGTAGTAAGCATCCGAATTTCTGCAATAATGTTTCGGCTCCTTATTAAAAAAGGAACAATCCCCTCCATCAATAGGGGCTTTCCACTGATCAAATATTTCCCAGCCTCGCAAGGCTAGGTTTTCACCATCATGTAACTCATCATAACTATCAAAGCTAGTTTCATCATCAGCTAAATCTTTAGAATCATGGTTCCCTAGGCCATCTAATACTTTAATTCCGTATCTCTCCATACTTTTATGAGCGTTGCCATACGTAGTTCTACCATCTCCGTCCATTGTTAAGTCACCAGCTATAGGAATAGCTTTCACACAATCCAAACATTTAGCTGCTAATATCGCGATGTCTCGCATTGTATTTTCTGCACGAGCAGTTCCTGATTCGTCAGACCAACCAAACTGTGGATCAGCTATTGCAAAAAAGTTTATATTCTTCGCTTGAAGGCTATTTGAAACTATCCCTAGAACAGCGAATAAAAAAGCTTTTTTTATATTATTAAACATATATCCTTTTAAACCCTAAGTTTTTTCAACGTATTAATTTATTAACCTATTAACGTTAGCTTAACAATTGAAGGCGATGATTATTAATTCTAGTTTTGTTACTTATGTCTCTATTTATCAGCAATTATTGAAAAACTTATGCTGTTTATAAATATAAAGATATTTGGGTCTGTTGAAAATTTTGGTCGAATCTCAAATTGGTAGATGTATGTTAATGTATCTGTCTGATTTTTTTATTTTAAAATCCTGGTTTTTCTCATTTCAGATTTATCGAATGTCGTAAGAACTTCCAATTTGATTACGTTTACGAAGCCCGAAAATCAGAGATTAAAGAAAAAAGTATAGACATGGGCATGCTGAAAAAAACAATGAATCAGTAATTTACGCATGAAAGGAGGTGTTTATCTGGATACCTCAGAAGTATTTTCATTTTTTGCAATAAAACTCTTCAACAAAATATCGATATAGTGATCTTTATCAGATATACAGACTGAATATCTTAATTTATGTTATTGAGCGTTATCCTCAATCCAATATAATTTGTATAAAAAGTATTATTTGAAGGAGACGTAAAGTGATATAGAGATAAAAGCTGGTGATTTTGAAATATTTTAGCTATATTTCAAGCAGATAATAGAAGGCCAAGAAACATATGCATTCGACTCTAAAATGACCTACGAGCAAGCTTTCGAATTATGGTGTACTGTATGGCCCCATTAAAAACATTTGTTTATGTAGAAGATGACCAAGTGCTAGAGAGTTACTATATAAGACAGAACGCACAAGGCCCAGTGGTCATATCTGCAACTTCGGTTACATGGTACAGAGTCAGTCTCGTGGTCAAGGTGGTGATTACCATTCACAATTTACTGGTTAACGTTGTATTATGAAAACTAAAACTTTCAATAATATGGATGAACAATGAGAATAGAAATCACAACTTCTCCAAGTAAGAATGATCTTGCAACAATAAGTAAAGGAATCCAATCCTTTAATCAGAAATATATACCTGATGATGTGGTATTTGAGCCAGACACAAAATTTGCAGCTTTTGCTAAGGATAATGATGGAAATGTATTAGGTGGCATTCGGGCTTGTGCTTTTTGGAACTATTGTATTCTAGAGCTATTATGGTTATCTGATGATATCCGAGGTCAGGGAATTGGTAACCAATTAATGGATGCGGCCGAAACCTTTGCTAAAGAACAAGGATTTAGTTATATGCGGACTGAAACACTCAGCTTTCAAGCAAAACCTTTTTATGAGAAGCGTGGTTATAAGGTTTTTGGTGAGTTACCTGATTACCCTGAAGGACACATAACATATTGCCTGGTAAAAGAGTTATAGTAAGTCCTCCTTTTCTTCTTATCGCTTTTATCCACTAACCCCCTTTGACCTATTAAAAAATATCTGATTGAGCTGAAAACTAAGCGTTCATTGCGTCGCGTGAAGCATGACTTGGATTGCTTCCTCTGTGACTACTTTTGAGGCAAGGCATTTTGAGCGGTGGCCTTATTCAAAAGGGCTTGAGCGGACGTTTTATTCCGATGTTGGCTTAGGCAGTAATCAATAATATCACTGTATTGTCGATAGAACTAACAAGAGTCATGCCTAAAAATACTAAATCATCATTGCTAAGGCGCTGCTAGTATTATGAACAAAGAACCGTTTAAAGTAGCAAGAACGCATGACGATAAACTTAAATAATGAAGAGACGCTATACCATTCTACGACACGTCGTTATTTACTGGCAGTCCTCATTATTGCTCTCCTTTCGAGCTCGGCCTTTTACGCCCTTCATTCTGCGTTATCAGGTTCCGAGGCAACTGCTTATATGGTCAACCTCTCTGGTAGGCAGCGTATGCTGAGTCAGCATATTGCTTTGGAAGCACACCGTTTGCACCAGAGCTATCAAGCAGGAGTGGCGCTTACTGAACAAAAGCTTTCTCAAATTGATAAAGATATTTTTAGCATGAGGCAAGCCAATCGACAATTGTCTTCAGGAGTGCTCTCAAACAATAAAACAGTAGACTTATCCAGCACAATCCGAGAAATATATTTTGGTGAAATGGATCTTTATAAGCGGGTAAATAACTATCTAGATATTGCTCAAAAGTTCAAAACGAGTTCAGTAAGTGGGGATAGGCTGTTTTACTTAAGTTTGATAGATAGTCAATCTGAGCAACTCCTCAAAGATCTTCACATAGCAGTCCAGCAGTACCAATTTGAAGGTGAGGAAAGTTTGTCGAGGATTGGAGATCTTGAGTTGTTTGTTTGGATAGCAACTATAGCAGCACTAGTTTTGGAAGTGTTGTTCATTTTTAGGCCAATGGTAAAAATAATTATTCTATCCCGTAGGAACCAAGAGAAAACCCTTGAAAGTCTTGAGGAAATTATTGAGCTACGTACTTTGAAACTTGAAATAGCAAACGAAAAACTTAAAGAAGTAGCCACTCACGATCCTCTGACCAAACTTAAGAACAGGCTGACTTTGGAAAATGATATTGAAATGCTGATAAAATGGAGCAAAAAAAATCATTTGCCCTTTGCACTAGCAGTAATTGATATCGATTTTTTCAAAGAGGTTAATGATAGCTTTGGTCACTTAGCAGGTGACTATGTGTTAAAAGAGCTTGCCACACTCATGTTGGGAATAACGCGAGACTATGATCATCTTTATCGAGTTGGAGGAGAAGAATTTATATTGGTGTTAAACAAAGTCAAAGCTGGTGAAATGATAGCCATACTTGAAAAGCTTCGTTCTGCGGTAGAAAAGCATAAATTTGATTATGATGGGAAAGGCATCGATATTACGGTCAGTATAGGGGCTTATCATAGTACTCAGCTTCACTTAACACGTGTTCAAGACATTATTCGAGTTTCTGATCAGGCTCTCTATGCAGCTAAGAATTCTGGACGAAACTGTGTTCGAGTAGCACTATATGAAAGCGTGAAACCTGAACTTCAACATATCTAAACAAAAAGGTGCTTTGGGCACCTTTGCCACAAGCTGATATAGATCTTAAATGACAGCAGTTATCAGATCGAAACCAGACTTCTACGTTTAAAGACATCGACTGTGAATTGAATGCACAAATTATCATTACTAGCTGTATGAGGTATTTTGAGCACTCAGGAAGTTCATTTTTCGCTAGCACTAAGCTGAAGCTTGCTTACATTATGTAAACTTTCAGACAAAAACATAATCAATATGAGGCAATCAATAGCTGTTTATTTCATAGAATACTCAGTTGGTAATTATTGGATAGTTCTTGATAGCAATAGTGAGCCTAGGTTAATACTCAAGACGGTTAAAACTGAAATTCACAAGTTTTTGGATGTTCCAGAGTATATTGTTATAGCAGAAAGAGAGGGCGATTTGAGTCTTGAATATTGGAGAGAGGCGCATACAAAGTTTTATGAACCTCATTTATCTTCTTGGCACCTCGATCATATTAATGACTCTCATGTGATTACTGAATTTTTTGAGTTAGTCTGGAAGTAAACTTAGTGCAGTGGAAGAGTGCAATCGATACTTGTTTGAGCTGTGATATTGGCACCAGAATTCACAGCAGGCCAAATCCCACATTTCTATAATGCCCTTGGTTCAATCATTACATCCAGCCCAACCTTATTACGTCTCATCACTACATTAGTTTTGAACCTCCTGATATTTGGATCATCGAAAAATAGTTTATGAGTTAATAACTCGAAGTCCTCCATATCTTTCGCCAAGCAAATCAAGGCAAAGTCGGCCTCTCCAGTAATGTAGTAACACTGCTGTACTTGTGGTTCATTAATCATTCTTTTACGAAATTTATCTAGCATATCGGAACGTTCTCTATTCATTTCGACTAAAACTAGAAAGGTCATTTTCCATCCCAGTTTATCTGGGTCAAGAACAGATACATCTCGCAAAATGACTCCACTATCTCTTAAACGTTTTATACGCCTTTGTACAGTAACTATTGATAAGCCTACTTCATCGGCAATCAGATCGAGAGATGAACGGCAATTTTCCTGAAGAATAGAGAGTATTGCTAAATCATTTTTATCGAGTTCTATCATAACTTTTCCTCGGTTATGCGTATATTTATATGATCTTATCACTTTTGGCTTGATTTTGAGGTATAGATATCAAATATATAAAGAATAATGATCTATTGGTGTTACTTAAAAAGGTTAAGCTATAAAAAATTACATCAGAAATGGGATTTTAGATGAGTAAGCTAACCGTAGATTATAGAAACATATCGTGTCCAATGAAGCCACTGTTATGGCTGACAAACTGTACAGATTATGAGCCAACTCCATTGATTGAACTTGCTTCTCTTAGTGAGGCCATAGGCAGCTCAACTTTATTTATCAAAAATGAAACTAATAGAATGGGCCTCGGTTCTTTCAAGGCTCTTGGAGGAGCGTATGCCGTTTTTTCACTGGCTGAAGAAAAACTGGGACGGATTTTGAAAAGGAATCCCAGCCCAAAAGAGGTAATACAGCTAAGTCATGATTATTTGAAAGAAGAAATCATTTGCTGTGCGTCAGCAGGAAATCACGGTCTTTCCGTCGCAAAAGGAGCAACTATTCTCGGATTGAAGTGCGAAGTATTCATCTCTGAGCATGTTCCTAGTGTATTTGAAAAGCGTTTGCAGCAAGTAGGAGCGAAAGTAATTCGTGCGGGAATGACCTATGAGGAATCAATGAGTAACGCTTTGTCTCGCTCACAAGTCGATAAAGTCAGTCTTATTACAGATTCATCATGGGTCGGTGAAACTTATTATCCTTCTTTAGTCATGCAGGGGTATTCGGTACTGGCTCAGGAAATGTTAGACGAGTTTAAACGATTAACTCAATGGCCGACACACGTTATTTTACAAGCTGGCGTGGGAGGTATGGCAGCGGCTATAACACAACATATACGAGACAAATGGCCTGTACAACCTGAAATTATGGTGGTTGAACCCGAATGGGCAAATTGCTTACAACAGAGTGTTAAAAATGGCGTCATAACTTCTGTAAAAGGGGCAGTTTCAAATATGGGGAGGCTAGATTGTAAAGAGCCTTCAATCTTAGCATTTGATATACTTAAGAGCGGAGCAAACCGTTTTGTTACTATTACAGATGAACAAGCAACAGAGGCTAAAAATATGCTTTGTAAATTTGGTATTAACACAACAACATCGGGGGCTGCTGGGTTAGCTGGCCTAATGTTTTCGACTATTCCAAGTAATGCTAGACCATTAATCATTGTTACTGAGACTCAATGAAGATAGCTTTGAAAAGCATCATTTAGACATAGCCAGCAATTCATTATGACTACCTCATTCACAGGTATACACATAAAATACAGAGTTTCACTTATTAATCGCTTAGGCTTAATTTATATGATGTTTTTAATCCGACTCTATTAGACCTGAGTAAAGATTGATATTAAAGTTAGATCCTTTACTCATTCATACCTTGTTAATATTTATTTAAAAATCCTGAAGTTTGTTGAAGCTAATGGCAATATTAGTTCATTATACTGTGTGATTAGCTAAACCATACCTCTTTTGTAAAGGGTTAAAAATTGCACAAATAAATACATTTCTCACAACTGCGAATTGTCGTATATAATAGAGCACTATTAAAAAGAATTTTTCAAATAATAGCTGATCACACAAGCTATAAACTCAATTGAAAATATTCTTATGAAAGTTATAAGGATAATATTTTGATTTATCTATTAATAATGGAGCTTTAAATCTGGATATATCTTAAAAATACAACAACTCGTATGATTAAATTAGCCTTGCTTTTTATAGGTCATTAATCTGTTTTTATAAAAATATATAAACCAAAAGATATTTATTGTCTAAATTATACTTAGCAGATGGAGGAAAGCGACATGGAAGTTAAAAATAAATTCGAAAATGCTCTCATTGTAGAATGTGAATTAGGAGGTCCTCATAGTGGTTCAGCGATGGCTGGAAGAGCATTTTTTTCACAGTTTGATAAGCAAATAAATGTGGTAGATACGATAAAAACGCCGATAAGAGAAATAAGAAAGAGTAATACACCTGATGCTCATTATTTAAAAGATATCAACAGCTGTTTGCGAGATATTTCTGAGGCTGTTGTAAATCACTATGAAAATACTCCCGATACACGATTATTAGTTATTGCTGGTGATCACAGTACGGCAAGTGGAACATTGGCTGGTCTTCAAACCGCTTATCCTAATAAGACAATTGGCACAATCTGGATAGATGCTCATGCAGATATACATTCTCCTTATACTAGCCCAAGCGGTAATGTACATGGTATGCCTGTTGCCGCTGCTGCTTCTGATGATCATATCGCTTTTATGCAAAATAATATTGATGACGAAACAAGAGCTTTATGGGAGGAAACAAAAGATATCTGTCGTAAAACTATTAACTACGATAATTTAGTTTATATTGGAATTCGTGATTTAGAAAAAGTTGAGTGGGATATAATTAAAGAGCATGGGATATCTTATTATAGTGTTAGTACTGTTGAATCTACAGATAGTGCTAAATTATGCGATTTAATACTAAGAAAATTAGATAACTGTGACTTAATCTATATTTCATTCGATATTGATTCTCTAGATAAAAGTATTGTACCAGGGACAGGAACACCTGTAGATAATGGTTTGTCATTAGAAAGTACTAAGAAATTGTTAAGCCTTTTATGTAAAAACGAAAAAATAAAAATCTTAGAGGTCGTAGAAATAAATCCATTACTTGACTCATACAATAAAACTGCGACAACAATATCAAAAATGATTTCAGAAGTAATCTAACTGATAGTTTATTATATAATACCCAATATGGAAATATTATAATGTATACAATGAAGTACCTTATTAAAGAAAATAAAGGATTATATCTAAATTCAGTTGATACTTCTGCCATAATAAAATGCTTTGAGTGTTGTAGGTATAGATATATGCAAGATGAAATGGGTATCGATATATTTACTCATTCTTTACAAGGGATAACATATCAAGTTCATCATTTTTCTGTAGATATACATGAAGAATGTGATTTTATTAACAATACTATTGATGTTACATGCAAATTAAAGGTCAGTGATGAAGTCGGTATACTTCACTTTGAACAGCACATATTAACTAATGATAAACAAAACATAACAGGTAATTTCTTTATTCATATATCAGATGAAAATATAGAATTATTAAAGAAAATTCCAACTAAAGTTAAATTCACCAATAATGTCATATTTATTAACTAAGTTATTTTTATAATTTATAAAAATAACTTATACTTAATTCCGGATTCTATCTATTGTCTATGATTATCCAGCTCAAATCGAGCTGGATGATTTATAAATCAAAGCTATCAAAATTTTTATTTGTGTTTTTTGTTAGAGTATGAGTGCGAAAAATAGGTTTTATTTCATATAAAGTAAGAAATTTTGACTGTGTAGATTGTGAGTATTCTTTGCTCCATAATTTTCCTCAACCTACCGATTTTAGGGTATCATACGGGATTTACTAAACTTAAGTATTTATGAATATACCTATTATTACCGTGCCCAACCTCTCCTCAGACATATCTTGCTCAAACTGTAAAGCATGCTGTTGTCGTCTGGAAGTTATGATAATTTCTGATACCGGAGTACCAGAACAGTTTATTAAACGGGATCAGTATGGTGGTGAGACAATGCTACGTTTACATGATGGATGGTGTGCAGCGTTAGATCGCGATAGTTTAATGTGCACCATTTATGACAGACGTCCTTGGATATGTCGTGAGTTTGAAATGGCTTCAAATGAATGCCTAGATGAACGAGTTAAGTTTATTTAAATCGATTTTAGTGATGTAATGTATGCAAATGCCCACTGAACATCTTTAACTTTATCAAGCTCAAAGCATAGCACTACCCAGATAGTGAGTATCATTACACACTTCAAGTGCTTTGTAGAAAAGATGGAGAGCTTTGAGCTGAGATCAATAGAAACCCTAAAAATCGCCAATTCTTAAACTAATAAAGTAACCAGTCAGTAGCATAAACGACGACTACGACGAGGACGGTAACCAGAATAGTAAAGAGTCCCATCATAGCGATTTTCTTCTTAAAGGTTGGCTTATTAAACTCTGCCCCTTCTTCTGCTCTGACTCTTTTATCTTCATCAAAATGCCACTTTATAGCTAAGTAGCCACCAATACCTAATATAATAAGCTTAAAAGCTCCTGCAAAGTATGGAAAGAAATTGGCCCACATATCGTTCATTATTTAACTCCATCAAATAAATAGTGGTTTATAATTGTATGATTAAAGATTCATGCTTGTTGTGTAATATTGAAAACATGGAATTTTTCACTTTAAACGCTATTTGAAATTATGCAAAACTTTAATGAAAAAAACAATCTTGATTTTTGGATTTTAAGTTTTTATTTATATGAGCACTCAACCAAAACAGGGTATAAATTTTCGTATATATGCACACCTTTACTTGAAGCTAATTTTTGGATTGTGTCACTAAAATTTAATAGCACAACATTATCTTTGCATAGACTCCGATAACATCGCCAAGCCTTTATATTTCTATTGTTCCATAAATTTTTAGATACGCCAATTAGGTTAATAGATACCAAAAGGAAGATAACAAGGCGCAATATTTTAACTATAAAAATATAATTTTTGTCTTGAGTATTAACAATGTGTGCTCAAACGCTAAATTGACGTATTTAGGCCTTGTTCTAAGTTGCTGATTTGTAGTGAAAAGCAAAATAAAGGGAAGAAATGTATATCTATTTTCCTCATACCGTGTATAGTGGGGCAGCTTACGCAATGAGCTTTTGATAAATTATTTAGTCCAAGAGTTTCTCAGTTTTCTTTCGAATTTATTCGTCATATTTACCTTGTGATACCTTTTTCTTTATTCCTTATTTAGTTGCTTTTTCTAAATCTGAATATCAAGTAAATATTACTTTATCAAAGTTAATACCTCTAGTCAGCTTGCATTAGTTAGCTAGAAAATGATGTTATATAAGGTTATTTTCTCCCTAGAGTATGTAATACCTGCATTGAATCTTTAAGATTAAAAATGTAGGAGAAATAACAAATTTACAAGATATGTTATTATAAAACAGTTATGTCTTGTAGGTTGAGGAGTACAATCTATGAAAAGAAAATCTGGCCCTAAATCTGAATCAGAAAACATCAATCGTCATGAGAGTGAAGAGCGTAGAAAAGATATTCATGAGATAAGAAAGAAAATCGAGAATATGTTATTGGAACGAGAACAGAAAAAGTTGTGGGAGTTGTAAACCAAATGAGAAAACTAGGAAGAAAATCAAGTAATAAAAGTCGGAAAAGTAATTTTGAAGAGAGGTTTTCTTTAATGGTCGCTGACTACAACAGCGCCAAAGAAGTGCTTGATTCTATGAATGAAGATGCTCCAGAATACGCTAAGCAGAAAAAAAAGTGTGATAGCCTATTTGCTAACGCCGAACGATTTATCAACGCCAACTAATTAAAATTTCTTATAAAAATGTTCCATTTAAGCTATATCTTTGAACATTAAATACAACTTATCATAATAAATAATGATTGAATAAGGTGGCTATTTGGCCGCCTTTTTTAATGATAAGTGAAAATTCCATAATACATCGAGTACCTTACTATAACCTATGAAATATTGAAGTTAATACTCTAAATATAGAGCTTCAGTAACATTAAGCTACAACATCATGATTTAAAAAATGAAATAAACACCTTATTATCATTATCGGCAAGTTTATTATTTTTCCATGAGTTTTATAAGGGATGATACGGTAATTACAGCTATGTATAAAAGAGAGAAGATAGCATGTATTTATAATACCCTATTATATATTTTATTCTTTACTTGTGATTTTTAGATTCTTATCACGTTCCTTGGTTTACTTTTTGCCGCTTTTATCTCGGTACCCTACACTTGGTTTGGTTTTAAGTCATTGATAAAATTGGATTTAATTATGTTTAAGAAAGTTTTACTTTTGGGCGTTATTATTATCAGTTGTTCATTTGGAGCGTTGGCTGATACAACGTACGTATTTTGCGCCACAGTTGATGGTAACCAATGGGACTGGCTTTATGAAGATGACGGTAAATATACTAGTGTAGAAGGAGAGTGGGGACGATATGTATTCGACCCTAACCCTAATTTACCTCCGTTTTCTAGCTTTCGATATTTTGATATTGATCACGATCTTTACCGAACTCTCCAAAATCGATGCAATGAGAAAGGTATGGTTGCGCAGCCTGCAAGGAACCGTATCAGCGATTGGCAAATATTTCGTGTTAAGATGAAAGATGGTAATGTGTTTTTTGCTGAAGGGTTTTATACTATAGATTATGATTATCGTCTTTAGTCTGTTATTTAGTTAAATTTGATTATAGTAATATTTTTAGTGCCCCGCCTGTTATTATCTTTTAAATTTAATTTTATATCACAAAGCACATGAGAAATTAACAATAACAATAACAATAATATTGATGATTTTATTTATCAAAAGGATTGTTTTTAATTGTTGATGATTAAATTCGACTTGTGCTTTAAGCTTTAATGGAAAATTAAATTAAAATTCAAGAGGCTAGAGAAACTAAACTCTAGAATAATAGTGTTTTAATAATAAATGAGATTTTATAAGGTGTTATGAAGAGATTTCTGATAAAAGTGTTATTTTTTTTTACTTGTTTTGATTTATATGCTTTCAATGAGGGATTACACACATCATCGTACGAACTGGTAAGTGCAATACAAGCTAATAGGCAAGTTACTTATATTGATACGAATAAATGGTTAGATGAAGTCGATAGTTTTTCTATTCTTGATCAAATTAAGAAATCAGTATTATCTAATGAGGAATACTATATTTTTGATTTTGGTTCCATTCTTAATAGTATCGATCGAAATAAAGCAAAAGAAAAATTAAGAGATAGATTAGGCGTTTCATTTGAATTTGATATTTTAATGATCAGTCAATATAAGGGAGATTTATTATTTACACCAATTGAAAATACTGGGCAGTTAGAGTTAAATAAACTGATAGATAGTTTAAATCATAGGGCTAAAAGAGATACGCCTTTAAAATCGGCTAATGAAACTACAATTCCTCAATTATCTTTTTATCTTGCTGTTAACCGGCCTATTACAGAAAAGGAATGCACTTTTCGTATCTCTAACCTTTGGCTGAAAGGAGAACGGGTTTTTTGCGATGAGCCAAACATCTCACTGATCTATAGAGTTGTTTTAGAGCGCTCATTACCCTATGGAAGTGCTGGTTCAACGACACCAGACGCCAAGATTGTTCGTATTACTATCGACGACGAATCTACTGGTTCAGGTATTCATCTTAACGATAACTTAAGCTACTTTAAAACGACAAACGATAGTATTGTCCTTGATGGTTGGTTTAAAAACTGGTCAACAGATGCTATTGCACAAGATTACAAGTTTGAGTTTAATTCAAGTAATGATAAAGCTCAGATTTTAGTTGCAGCACCAAGGAGTAATATTAACTCTAACTATTCAATCACAGAGCGTGAGAGTTTTACGCTGGGAATACAAACCAGTGGAGAAGTAGATTCAGTCGGCCCTAAAGGTAAGGTGGAAGCAAATGGAAGCTACACACAAAGTAACTCATTAACTTTTGATACCCAAGATTATCAAGTTATTCGATCAACTCATAGTCCACAAGATGTAAGTTTTACTTGGTTACGAGAACAGTTCCAATCCTCAGAATCACTATTAAAATGGTCGACAGAAAGCATTTTACATGATCAATATCCAGTTGATATAAGCCGGATAAAGCCTATTAGTTTTGCTAATTTTGTTCCTAAAATGGATGTTATATTTGTAGCAAGCAGTAATGAAACAGGCCAAACAAACTTTACAATCGATACCTCAGTGAATATCAAGCCACTATATCATGGTGCTTATAAACATTACTATGTTTTAGGAAGTCATCAATCATTTCATGGTTTTGAAAATGATATTGAAAATCGAGTCAACAAAAAGGTTGGATTTACAGTTAATTGGGATAACCCTGTTTTTACTGGCGGTAGATTAGTAAAATTGCAACTGGGAAGCTTTAATAATCGCTGTATCGAAGTCAACTCAGGTAATGATTTGGTTTCTTCTGATTGTGATGAAAATAAAACATCTCAATCATTTATTTACGATAAGTTAGGTCGTTATACAAGTATCAATAATTTGGGCTACTGTATAGACGGTAATAATGCTATTGAGCTTGCCACTTGTAATATGAATTTGTCGCAACGCTGGAAGTGGGAGGATGACAGTGACAAATTAATAAATGAATATAACTCCTTGTATTTAGGTTACAGTAAGGGTGACGGAAATCTAGGGCTTTTTACGTCAGAAAATGACGATATAAGCTTAAGTTTTTTAACCTACTATTCTGAAAACTTTGGAGATATAGACATATTTCCAGATGAACTCAATGGTGCATCTATAGGGAAAAATGGAAAAATGATAACGTTCAAACTCCCTATTGGGCTTTTTGATGACAAAAATCGCATCGAAATATTGAATGGAGATGAGTCCCTTGTCTTAGTTTATGATCGGGCTCAATATTATATGCCATTTCTTCAAATGTCCGATGATGGTGAAAGTATGATTGTTTCACTTGATAGTTTTCTTTTTAATAAAGAGTTTATTAAAATTGCACTCTATGTAGTAGAAGAAGATGCCGAAAATGATCCTATCATAATGGCTAAAAGAAGACAGTCGCTTTGAACTAAAAGGTGATTGAGCAGAGTAATACCCCTTAGCCTGGTTTAGGAGCTTGTGTGGGTATTATTCTTTTATGGTGAATAATGATTATTATACCTAAACTTATTGATTGCAGATTCTAGATTCTATTTTGGGTAATGTTGCAAATATACCATCTTAAAATAACGTATGCATACTCTGAGTGTTTCATAAAAAAGGTAAGAAAAGTTTCATAAGTGAGCATGCTTATTTAAGTAGTAATGATTGATTGCTAACAACCTTTCATAACTTAAAATAAATTAACTTATCCTTGTGTTTTGTTGCCCATCGAAACGTTTCGACATTAAAAAATGTGACATTAATAACCTTTTATTAAAAAATTATTAGTTTATAAACGATCCTTCTCACACCTTGTAACCGTTATTCTAGCACTTTCCTTTAATCATTTTATTATGGCATCGAAACGTTTCGATGAGTTTTCTGTCAATTTATGGTTAAGCCAAGATGGACACTCACTTCTTTGAATGCGCCAATGAAAGGTTGATGGAATGAAAAAACATACCCTACTTAACTCAGAAATTTCTCATCTGGTGGCGACACTGGGTCATACCGACGAAATCACAATTTGTGATGCAGGCTTACCAATACCTGAGCATATAACACGCATTGACTTAGCGTTAACTCATGGAGTACCAGGTTTTATAGATACCGTTCGTGCGATTTTGTCTGAATCTCAAATTGAAGGAGTCATCATAGCGGAAGAATTTGCAACCGTTAGCCCTGAACACCATGAAATTTTGCTTGCAGAGTTAGCTCTAGAAAGCACATTAACAGGTAAGCAAATCAGCATTAATTACTTACCACATGAAGACTTTAAAGCTCGCACACAACAAAGTCGTGCAATCGTTCGTACCGGTGAATGCACACCTTACGCGAACGTAATCTTCCAAACTGGTGTGGTGTTTTAAGCCGAAATCATTGAGGATCAATTATGACTCAAGCCATATTACAACTGAGTGAAATCGAAAAATCCTTTCCCGGAGTAAAAGCATTAGATAAAGCCAGTTTAAATGTTTACTCAGGGCGTGTGATGGCACTCATGGGCGAAAATGGAGCCGGTAAATCCACCTTGATGAAAGTACTTACAGGTATTCATTCTATAGAAGCAGGCAGTATTCAATATCAAGGTCAAGTAGCAGGTTTTAAAGGCCCACGTGACTCTCAAGAAGCTGGTATAAGCATTATTCACCAAGAGTTAAATTTAATATCTGAGCTCACAATTGCAGAAAATATTTATCTTGGCCGAGAATTCACTAGTCCAATGGGACGTATTCTATGGAGCAAGATGTACAAAGAGGCGGATGAATTACTTCAACGACTTAATGTAAAGCATTCATCGAAAACTTTGCTTGGTGATCTAAGTCTTGGTGAGCAACAGATGGTAGAGATTGCCAAAGCATTGTCATTTGAATCCAAGGTCATCATTATGGATGAACCTACCGATGCATTGACTGATAAAGAAACAGAATCTTTGTTTAAAGTGATCAACGAACTGCGTGACCAAGGTTGCGGCATTGTTTATATCTCGCACCGATTAAAAGAAATCTTTGAAATTTGCGATGACATTACCGTGTTACGTGATGGTAAGTTTATTGCTGAATGCACCGTCAAAGATACTGATGAAGACGGACTCATTGAAATGATGGTTGGTCGTAAGCTAGAAGAGCAATACCCGCGAGTTGATGTCCACCACGGTGACGTTTGTCTAGATGTCATCGGTTTAACTGGTAATGGCATTAATAATGTCAGTTTCACTCTTAAACGTGGTGAAATTCTCGGTGTGTCTGGTTTGATGGGGGCGGGTCGAACAGAGTTAATGAAAATAATTTACGGTGCCTTACCCAGTGAACGCGGTGTGATTAGACTCAATGATAAAACCATCAATCCTACTTGTCCACAAGATGGCTTAGCAAACGGTATCGCTTATATTTCAGAAGATCGAAAAGGTGACGGCTTGGTGCTGGGGTTATCGGTCAAAGAGAATATGTCATTGTGCGCATTAGATAAGTTTAGCAAAGGCGTTCAAATTAAGCATGATGATGAAGTTATAGCGGTAGAAGACTTTATTAAGCTATTCAATATAAAAACTCCAACTCGTGATCAAATCATCGGTAACCTATCTGGTGGTAACCAGCAAAAGGTAGCCATTGCCAAAGGATTGATGACTCAGCCTAAAATACTCATTTTGGATGAGCCAACTCGTGGTGTCGATGTTGGTGCAAAGAAAGAAATTTACCAATTGATCAATAAATTTAAAGCGGCGGGTATGAGCATCATCCTAGTTTCCTCTGAAATGCCAGAAGTATTAGGGATGAGTGATCGCATCATGGTTATGCATGAAGGCCGAGTTACAGGCGAATTTGATGCGAAAGACGCTGATCAAGAAAAACTACTCGCTTGTGCAGTAGGTAAGAATATAAATGAGGAAGCAGCATGAGTATGAATGCTATGAGCAATGACAATGAAACTAGCAAGAAGAATTGGTTAACTAAAGAGTGGTTTATTGAACAAAAATCATTGATTGCGTTACTGTTTTTGATTGTTGTTGTATCGTTTTTAAATCCCCACTTTTTTACCGTAGATAATATTCTGAATATTCTTCGTCAAACCTCGATTAATGCAATCATAGCAGTAGGTATGACGTTGGTTATTCTGACCGCAGGTATAGATCTAAGTGTCGGTTCGGTACTTGCGCTTTGTGGTGCTTTCGCTGCCAGCATGATTGCCCTTGAAGTTCCTGTTCTTATAGCGGTTCCAACGGCATTGTTCGCAGGAGCAATACTCGGAGCGGTCAGTGGTCTAATCATTGCTAAAGGTAAAGTCCAAGCTTTTATTGCAACACTGGTTACTATGACGTTACTACGTGGTGTAACAATGGTTTACACTGATGGTCGTCCTATTTCAACTGGCTTTACTGATACAGCAGATGCTTTCGCCTGGTTTGGTACGGGCTATGCTTTGGGAATTCCAGTCCCTGTATGGCTAATGGTGATTGTGTTCGCTGCGGTTTGGTACTTACTTAATCACACTCGCTTTGGTCGTTATGTTTATGCACTTGGTGGAAACGAATCTGCAACACGCTTATCTGGTATTAATGTTGATCGGGTAAAAATGGGCGTATATGCCATCTGTGGTATGTTGGCAGCACTTGCCGGTATTATCGTAACTTCTCGCTTATCTTCAGCACAACCGACAGCGGGGATGGGTTACGAGCTCGACGCCATCGCGGCTGTTGTTCTGGGAGGAACGAGCTTGATGGGAGGAAAAGGCCGTATTATGGGGACGTTGATAGGTGCGTTGATTATTGGCTTCCTCAATAACGCGCTTAACCTTCTTGATGTATCTTCTTATTACCAAATGATTGCCAAAGCAGTTGTTATCTTGCTAGCAGTCTTAGTCGACAATAAAAACAAATAATTCACAGTGAGGGTGCGTTGGCCGTTTTTCCCGATACAACGGGGATACGCCAGGTACTTTCTTCAATCCTGAATACATACCGAGTCGGAGTATATGCGCTGGCTCACCCTACACAAAGGACTAGAACGATGAAAAAACTCGCAACTTTTATTTCTGCTGCTCTGCTTTCTTCAACGGTTTCGGTAGCTGCACAAGCTCAAGATACGATGGCGATTGTGGTGTCTACGCTGAATAACCCTTTCTTCGTGACGATGAAAGACGGCGCAGAAGCGAAAGCAAAAGAATTGGGGTACGATTTGATTGTATTAGATTCGCAAAATGACCCAAGCAAAGAGCTGTCCAATATTGAGGACCTCACAATTCGTGGTGTCAAAGCGATTCTGATTAACCCTACAGATTCCGATGCTGTGTCAAATGCGATTCGCATGGCCAACCGTTCTAACATTCCAGTGTTGACTCTAGATCGAGGAGCCAAGCATGGTGATGTAGTGAGTCATATCGCTTCTGACAACGCTGCTGGTGGCAAGATGGCTGGTCAATTCATCATGGAAAAAGTGGGTGAAAAAGCCAAAGTTATTCAGTTAGAAGGCATTGCTGGTACTTCAGCTGCTCGTGAACGTGGTGAAGGATTCATGTCTGCAGTACATGGCAGTAAAATGGAACTACTCGCAAGCCAACCTGCTGATTTCGACCGTACTAAAGGTTTGAATGTAATGGAGAACCTAATGGCTGCAAACTCTGATGTTCAAGCTGTATTTGCTCAGAATGATGAGATGGCATTAGGTGCTCTGCGTGCTGTTCAAGCGTCAGGTAAACAGGTATTTATCGTTGGCTTCGATGGTACAAAAGACGGTATTGCTGCAGTTAAGCGAGGCAAATTGGCGGCAACTATCGCTCAGCAACCCGATCTTATCGGTGCTTTAGGTGTAGAAACGGCAGATAAAGCATTAAAAGGTCAGAAAGTGGAGAATTACATTCCCGTTCCATTAAAAGTTATAACTCAGTAATTTTTCTTATACAGCGACGAGATGATCCAATAAATGGGTTGGATTATCTCTAGTCTAACTCACTTTTTAAGCAGACGGATACGAAGTAAAGGCTAAAAGAAATGAGTACAAATAGTCAGTTCAAACAGTAATACGCTTGCGTTTTTTTAAGAGCGCAAACCTATTATTTCAGTTTAAAAATAAAAGGTTCTTTTAGAACCAAGGATGACAGTATGAATAAGTTAGTGGTATTAGGCAGTATTAATGCTGACCATGTACTTCAAGTGCCTTCTTTTCCTCGCCCTGGCGAGACACTGCATGGTCGTAACTATCAGGTTATCCCCGGAGGTAAGGGGGCTAACCAAGCAGTCGCTGCAGCTCGATTAAATGCTGATATTGGATTTATTGCATGTGTTGGTGACGATTCATTTGGCATCAATATCCGTGAAAACTTTAAAGTAGATGGTATTGATATTTCGGGTGTCAAAATGCAGCCAAACTGCCCAACAGGTATCGCGATGATTCAAGTTTCAGACAGCGGTGAAAATAGTATCTGTATTTCAGCAGAGGCGAACGCAAAACTGACCGCTGAGGCAATTGAACCCGATCTAGAACGCATTCGACATGCAGATTATTTGTTAATGCAACTTGAAACGCCAATGTGTGGTATTGAGAAAGCTGCTCGAATAGCTAAAGAAATGAAAACCAATGTGATTCTTAACCCTGCTCCAGCTCGTGAACTTTCTGATGAATTGCTGGCCTGTATTGATATGATCACTCCCAATGAAACAGAAGCAGAAATCCTCACTGGTATTAAAGTATGTGATAACGACAGTGCTCAAGAAGCGGCGAATATCTTGCATTCAAAGGGCATTGAAATTGTGCTTATTACTTTAGGTGTAAAGGGAGCCTGGCTGAGTCAAAATGGCCGTGGGGTACTTATTCCAGGTTTCCGAGTTGATGTTACGGACACTACCGCAGCAGGGGATACCTTTAATGGTGCATTGGTTACTGGTTTATTAGAAGATATACCTTTAGAATCAGCAATTAAGTTTGCTCATGCTGCTGCTGCGATCTCAGTAACTCGCTTTGGAGCACAAACCTCTATCCCGAATCGCAAAGAGGTTGAGGTATTTTTAAATCAACATCAATAATTAAAGGAGTAATAACATGGCAACGATGAAAGATGTCGCAAAACTAGCAGGAGTTTCTACTTCGACAGTGAGCCATGTTATTAACAAAACCCGTTTTGTCAGCGAAGAAATTTCAGCACGAGTGAATAACGCGGCAAAAGAGCTTAATTACTACGCGCCATCTGCATTGGCACGTAGCCTCAAAGTAAATCGAACCAAAACCATTGGCATGCTTGTAACCACGTCTACTAACCCATTCTTTGGTGAGGTGGTTAAAGGGGTTGAACGAAGCTGCTATAACAAAGGTTATAGCCTGATCTTATGTAATACAGAAGGTGATAACGAACGCATGAGAGACTCCATAAACACTTTGTTGCAAAAGCGTGTTGATGGGTTAATTTTGATGTGTTCATCGTTAGAAGGTGAACGCATAGAAGTTTTTGAGCGTTATCAAGATATACCTGTTGTGGTTATGGACTGGGGGCCAATGTTATTTACCAGTGATAAGATCCAAGACAACTCTTTGCATGGTGGATATTTAGCTACAAAACACCTTATTAGCTGCGGTCATAAAGAGATAGGCTGTATCACCGGACCACTGGTGAAACATCAAGCCCATATGCGTTATGAAGGGTTTAAACGGGCGATGATTGAAGCGAAGCTTGAATTTAATTCGAACTGGATTATTGAATCTGACTTTGAATGCGATGGCGGATACCAAGCTTTTAGTAAAATGGTTGATAGTGGCCCATTACCAAGCGCCGTCTTCGTCTCTAATGATATGATGGCAATGGGCGTTTTGAATGCAGCGAGCGAATTACAAATTAACATTCCACAACAACTATCTATTATCGGCTACGACGATATTCATATAGCGAAATTTATGTCACCTGCGTTAACTACGATTCATCAGCCTAAATATCGTTTAGGGCAAGTTGCGGTTGAAACACTGTTACGTAAATTGGATCATCAATCTGAACAAGCTCAAGTGGTACAATTAGAACCAACTCTCGTTGAACGAAAGAGTGTTAAATGCTTGGTATGATTGGTTTTAATTTTATTTTCACACTGCTTATTTATAAATGATATATCCTCATCTATTACCTTATTGTTACTGATTATCTATACCCAGGTGTCTTGAAGTCACTTGGGTATATTTTTATCGTAATATTAAAATATACCCATGCTAGCCACTTCTAATGGCTTAATATTTTCGAATTGCTTAATGTGTATTAGGCTAAGTTAAGTAATTTACATCTTGTTACTTTTGGTTGTTTTTTTGTTGGTTTAACCTTTTTTTTTCTTTTCTAGGTGACTTAGGTTTTTTCTTTTAGTAGATTTATTTCCTGAATATAAGGGAGTCATTTGATATGGCTTGTTAATTAAAATATTAGGAATTTATTATGAAAATGAATAAAGCCTTCGCTTTTTCAATCACGTCAGCATTATCATTCAGCGCTTTATCTGCACAATGTGACTTTTCTCCTCTTGTAGATGAGCTGTCAGTAGCACCTGAGCAGCAGCGTTTTTCTCAATATTTTGCACCAGTGTTACTGCAAAATTTTAAAAAGGCTAAAACACGTGAATATAATATGGTTGTATACCTGCAAGAAACTTCAGAACAGATAAACTCTGAAGAAAAGCAGCCATCCACTGATATTTTTATTAACTTTATCACTAGAAATCTTGCAGGCATTACTCAAAGTACTAATACGAACCCTTCTGATATTGAATCAGTGAATGCTGTTGCGGAGCGCTTTAAAACTTATATTGAATCAATCCATTCAATGGATGATGCTGCGTTCTTTGACGAATTTATGACAGGCCCATATCGTGAAGGAAGTTATTATTACGACTTCTTCCAGCAAGCGGTTAATCAATTAGATGAGACTGTAAAAAGTAGTGATATTAGCAGCTGCTCAGTAGACTTTGAACTTAACCTTGATTTACCTGAAATTATTGAAAACCAATATCGCTATTCAAATGATATACAGGTATCGATCGATCAATCGACAAATAAGATTTCTAGTCCAGATCTGTTGAAAGTGATGTTTGATTTTTCAGCAGCAGCTTATGAACCATACCAGTTGACCGATGATATGGACAATGGTGCTGATTTCGACTTCTTGCCTGACGAACACTTATACAAAGAGTCGAATGATTGGCTTCCTGAATAATACGCTGAATTGTTCCTATAGATAACAGGTCAGTAATATGCTTATTAGACATATTACTGACTATTATTATCACGTGATCCTCTTTCCATTTGTTTAAATAAATACACATACTCTCCCTAGTCATCACCTCTAGTTATTTAGGTAAAACACCCAGTAATTTAGGTTTTATGTCGGCTTTTTTGGGCCTAAAAGTCATCGTTTTGATTTTAAATACCGGAATTAGTGTGTTTATTCCGGCATTTGTTCTAAATAATCTCCTTGAAAAACATTGTGTTAGTGATAACATAATCAAACCCTATTTGGGAACGATTACTAATTACCAAGTCGTTAAATTTAAGTCTTATCAGCTTAATTCATCACCGTGGCCTTTTTATTTAATGATTTGGTCACGGAGATTTCTTATGAATTCTAATATTCGCTTTATTGCCAGCAGCAAGCTCTCACAAGCTGAACTGCCGTTTGTTCTCACTCCTGACGAGTGTATAGAGCAGTTTTCACGCATTCGAAACCCTAATGACATTCTAAAAAGTTTGCCTAATGCGCTTGCGCAGCGAATTTCTTTGTCGGCCAAAAAGTCCACCACAGGACTGCTTCAATCGATGCAGACAGAATTGGCGAAGGTAGAGTGGATTGCAATCTCGCTTTCACCACGAAGGGGGGGAATGGGTGACTCGCAGCTCAGTCGATACCCAAAGCTGAAAGCTTATATTGATTCGGTGATTTTCACAGGCAAAGCCAGAACTCGTAAAGCCGGTTATCAGCCTGTTGTGGATGATGTGGTATTAACTCGTGAATATGTCTATGTACCAAGTGAACCGAGCCCAGAACACAAGATTGTGGTTGAATTTGCAGGGCAATGGTCCAGTAATGCTGCCTGCTTATTATTGTCCAAAACCGAGAATCAGTACGAAAAAATTACTGTCGCAAAAGCCGATAAGGAAAATCAACATCGCAGCTTAGCGACGTTTAAGGATTTGGAACAAGAAGACAAAACCCTTTATATCAAAATCCCTTGTGTTGACCAACCGATGCCAATACTTCTCAAGTTAGCTGAGGGGCTACAGCCTGTCGAAAAAGAGACAAAAATGGACGAGTGGGATAACGTTTTGATTCCTGTTAGGCCATTGGCATACCTTGATGAACAGCAAGATAAAGCGAAAGTCAGCGATCTTTGCGGCGGATTTCTGTATGTATTTTGGCAAGGCAAGTTATGGCGCGAGATGGCGATTAACGAAAAAGGGTTTTACCAAGATATTGATGTTGAATACTACCGTTTTCGTTATAAAGAAGAGATGCAAAAACAGCAGCCTAAGCATATTACTCGTATTGCTAATGGATTTGTTATGGCTCATTTTTGGGCACCTTACAAAATCAAAGGTGAGGTACAGCAGGGAGAATCTGGTCTTAAGATCATATTTTCACCAAAACAGAAAACCTTCAAGCAAATTGAGGATTTAGAGTCTGACCAAGCATTACTGGATAAAGCCAGTACACCTCTCGATGAGCTGAGTTCTTACAGTGATTCGCAGTCCTTTAGCACTCAACAATTTACGTCAGATGTTGATAGTGCTGTGATTCATAGTGTGACAGAAGAGGATATGCCATGGCTAACCGACAAAGACACAATTGTTCGCAGTTACGACAGCAGTAATACCGTGATTGCCTATGTGGATGGGCAGAATAGTGGTTGTTTAGTGCGCTTACAAGTCGGGGAAACGGAGAACATTGAAGATTTAAAGCATTATCAGGGATTGACCGCTTTAATGACAGACTCAGACAGTGATTGGAGCAGTTCAGAGCCGTTTATTCTCAACCAGAAAGAGGGGTATATTTCAGCGCAAATCGCGGGTATACCTCCGAAGGGCTGTTTTTCTCTGGTCTTAGCACACTCAGAGGGCAAAGACAGCGCCAATCATATTTTTAAAGATCTTAGCTATCAAGAGCTTTTCAATGATTCGATTGAGTGTGAAGCGGCGAGTGCTTTTATGCCAACTCAGGTGGACGAAGCGTTGAAAAGCCAGCTTGAAGCAGAAAATGAATTATTGGACACAATGAAACAGTTAATTTTTGGATAATACATGAAAAACAAAACACTATGGATTTCTTTAGGCGTCATCACTGTTCTGGCTACCGGTGTAGGTGGTTGGATGCAGTTGCACAGTCAGCCTAAAGAACTTACTGCATTCGAAAAAAGGCTTGATTTAAAAGTTTACCTTGAAGAATTTACTGATTGGGGCTCAAACGGTAAAAAAGTAGATAAAGTAGAATGGAGTATTGTTACTCACTTTCCAGAAAAAGCCATTATGGAACAGTGGGATAGAGTACATACTCAGCCGCAATTAATGTTCACATACAGTAAAGACTCGACCTTATTTACCATGAACATCGATGGCACTGATATACGCAAAGTTGTGGGCCGAGAAGAGTTAGGTGACCGCTTAATTTATCCTGGTTCCGCTGAGCGTACTCCTGATGGTCGTTACTTAAAAATGAGTTACTTTGGTAATGCCAGTACAGATTGTATGGTGTTTGATTTAAAAGAACGCCGATTGCTCCAAACTACCGATCACTGCGGTTACGCTCAATTCAGTCAAGATAGCAAATATTATTATTTCCGTGGCAAAGCCTTTGTCGGGGTGAGTCGCTTAGAGCTGAGCACTGGCAAGGTTGAAGATTTAACACCGGCTACACTCCAATTTGAAAAGGGCGGTTTTACTTACCGAGCACTTCACACAAGTTCATTTGCCATCAATGAAGCGTTGGACCGACTAACCTGGACCGCTACACGCAGAAATCTGGATGGAAATGGTTATAAAATACTAGGCCATGATCAAATTTTATACCGCCTTTCAGATATGTCTCTGATTGGGTTACAGGATTTGTGGTCGCCACATTGTGAGCGTGGCTTTAGGCCAGGCCCCGCTTACCGTTATTTTGTGTGTATTGAAGACAAACACAATTATGCTTATGCCTTCAGTGATCCAAGCACTCTAATCGAAGAGGCGCCAGAAGGTATCGTGTTGCAACCAGGCAAATGGTATATGGAAGCGAAAGGCGATTATATCTATCGTATCCGTCAGCAAGGAGACCCAGGGAAATACAAAAGCATGATGTATTACTATGAGCATGAAGATAGTGATGGCAGTTTTGAGAAGTACCGAAAGATGACCTTATTTATCCCTCAAGCGCTTGCTAAAAACTTTGAAAATATGGACTTGGATGCATTATTTCCTCGTATTCCAACTCAAGCGGATTATGAGGCATCAATAAAACGTCAAATAGAAAAACAAAATAAAGGTAAATAGTGATGCCATCAAAGTTATTGAATGTAGATGAACTGTATTTAATGGGTCGGCTATATGGCGCAAAAGGTCAGCCAACCAGTGGCTATTTTCCATTACCTCATGAAACCTTAGCCCTGCAAGATATGAAGCAACAAGAGTCAGCGACCATTGTGGCTGGTGAGACCATGCTTGAAGTGACTTGCGAAGCGCCGATTGCAGCCAGTGATAAGCATGGTCGCTTAAGCCTGCTGTCTGAAAAACAAGAGGATATGCTAACGCTGGTACGGACGCCATTATCCTCAAGTAATACCACTAAGTCGACTGAGAAAGGTAGAGTACTGCAAAAAGTGCTGTTCTTCCCTAGTTACTTAATGCCACTGTCACAAATTGTTAAAGCCGGTGAGGAAAAATCAGGTGGCGGAGATTCACCAACGGGGCGAGGCTGGATGACGGATCTTTATGCCTTTTTGAAAGAGACCGCAGGCAGAGACAATACTGTAATCGATCAATTTTCCGTCGTGGGTGTACCAGTCAAAGAAGCCTGTATACTACCGGTTAACGATAAAATCTTACTTGAAAACAGTTATTTTTCAGACTATCAAAAATGGCACAAAAACTATAAAAACAGCACCATTCATGTGTTGGAAGTGCCGCAATTTTATACCGTGCAAGTAGCTTTCTCCACCAAAGATTATGTTGGTGCTACCGTCACGTTGAGAGATTTGCCGATATCATTGGCGGGTCTTGTCGTTGGGGATCAAGAAAACAGCGATCTCAATCAGCCTACTTCATTAGTTAAAGAGGTATCGTATAACTACTTTCAACAGGATGAGAACGGAAGCGATCAAAAAGACACAGGGCAATATTTTGTTGCTACATTCTGGATTGAATCTGCGCAGGCTTTGGCTCTACATCAGCTGGAAGAATATGCCAGGATAGATGTGAACTTAGAAACTGTTGATGAACGAGGCAGAAAAGCTTTGCGGCAATTAAACCTGCCCGAGCAATACAGTTTAAAAGAAAAAGTATTTGATCTCCCCATTCACACTAGTACTGGCCGTACTACCGTTGTCAGTGGTGATCCTATTAGTGTCGAAGAAGCGCTGATTAATCACGCGCCACAGTTTTTTACGGGGATTACCTCGACACTGACAAATCAGCCTTATGCTGATGTGAAACAGCTTAATTCACTGAAACCTGAAGGCAGTGTATCATTGCCAGAACAGTCATGGCAGTTATTGCAAACGCACAAAGGCAGTGTGGATGCGGCATTAGGGTGTTTAGAAAATGGTTTAACTTGGAAGTCATTGGCTCAAGCATTGGCGGCGGCAGTGTCTGCTTTACCTGGAGATTCCACAAACCCTGAATCTGGCGGGTTAGTCGATATTGCTCAGAAAGCGACAGGTATTACCATGGCGTCGTTAGGTTTTATCGAAAAATTAAACAGTGCAAATGATTCTCTGCAAAGTATCGTCGATTGGTCGACTAGCTCTGTATTTCAGCAAGTACCACCACAAATGCAAGTTTTAACTCGATTAAACGATATTTTTCCATCACTCAATATTCAACAATTTCATAATGAATCACTTAACCCATACTTGAAAAAAATAGGTAAGGCGGGAAATTGGATATTGGATAAACCACTGACGATTGCCAATGCAATTTATAGTTTGAATAGTTACTCATCGAACAATAGTGAAAAAGCTGATGATGTTTTAATGGGTAAGATACAAGCGTATTCATCTTCTACTGTTTCATTACAGCAACAACAATTAAAGGAATTACAAGAGGAAAATGTTACCGAAAAATATCACCAAGCGATTACAGCATTACGTGAGAAGCTAAATAATCTCAAGAATAAGGAGGTTTTAGATCATCACTCACAACAGGCACAAGTGGGTAACACCATGCTTCGCTTTAATGCAACTTTGTTTCCTTTTGACTCTGATAGGATAAAGCAAACAGAACATTCTAAAGATATTTTTAAAAACATAGCCAGTGAATTAATAAAAATTTCCAAGACGCCTTTTAAAATTACTGTTTCTGGGCACACGTGTAATATCGGGGAGCAAGAATACAATATAGAGCTTTCCCAGCGCCGAGCAGAAGCGGTGAAAAAAGCAATTTTAGATGCAATCCCGAGTGATCCGGAGCGTCAGATATGGGATAAAATGTTCTATATCAAAGCTTGGGGAGATTCTTCACCGCTACCCAATAACCATAATTCGACCAAACAAGAGCGACAGAGAAACCGTCGGGTAGAAGTCATATTTCATTTTGATAGCATGACAGATTACCCCCCATGTCGTGCAGGGCTTTACGATGTTGAAAAAGCAGCAAAAGCGAAAATCACCTCAGACATAAAAAATAATGAGGATCTTCTAGCAGTAATTGATAGTGGGATTGATATATTATTACTTGGTGCTGGTGTTGTCTTTCCGGTATTCACTGCATGGGCTCAATTTGGTGGTGCCGCACTATCTTTGGCCAATGATGCATTAAAGTTTATGGAAAGATTTGATGACGAAAATGATATAAAAAGAGCCATTGAGCAGATCCGTTTAAACGATATTATGGCAATTAATGCTTATTTCTCAGATGTTGAGAACGGCAGTGTCTTCCATGCGCAAATGCATGCTTATATGAAGCGTTTGTCGGCATTTAATGGCTTGATTCGACTTATTAAAGCGAGTGAAGCTTTCAGCGAAATCTACACGTTTGACCGAGGTATCACTCCACGTCCATCTAATAACAGCAAAAGGCTTAAAGAATTCTCACAGTTAAATATACTTGGTTATATTGATAAATATATTTTGAGTGATGACTGGGATATTGAAACCTCTTTACTAGGAATAAATCATTTGGATGAAGTCTGGATGGATGCTAATGGCTATGATGAATCCTATCAATTATTGCGTCCCTACTCTGCTGAAGTGGTTTTAGCTCAAGGAACTGCTATTTTTAGTGGGGCATTTAATAATGACATCACAGAAAAAACCTTGGAGAAAGCGACTAAGTTTAATCACTACTTTCCAGTACATTACCGAGCTAGCAAGGATGAAGAAACGTTTAAGAGCTTACAGTCGACGAGGGTTCCAGAGGGCCTAGATACAGAGATCTTCAAAGGAGTCGAAGTTTTTGTAAGACGTTCTTATAAGGATAAAACTCAACCGGCACCAAAAAAAGATGATTGGATTCCTTTTGCTGATTACTATAAAAGTAACCAAGAGCAACTGACTCCTTTTGACAATGTGAGAGTTGTTGTAATTTTTGATGATGACAAGGTAGATAAATATCAAAGCCTTCCAGTCAAGCTTGATGTGATGTCTTACAATACTAATGAAGGAGACTGGAAATTCTTTGATTCGGTTGCTTCTCGCCATGTTGAGTACAGCAGTCAATTAATGCTTTCTTCTTTTACTGAAGCGGAACAAACGAAACTGAAGGATTACTTTGAAGTAAAAGGAAAAAGTAATGAGAAAATAGCCCATGGCGTGATTATTGAACCAAGCTACTTCTTTGGTAAACACCGTATATTTGGTATTAGGCCTGTTGCCAATTATAACGACAGGCTCTTAAAGAGTTTGTTCGACTCAAATAAGCCATCAACCAGTTCAGGTGCTCATAAAATACTTTCGTACTTTTTACAACTCTCTATTCTTAATCAAAAAAATACAGAGTATGACGTGAATTTGGTGCCAGTCGCTTGGGGCAACCGAGTTGTTCGAAGATTTAATGTTTCCTTGAGCCCAACTCGTGAATACAGCTTTACAAAGAACTTCGTAGACTTTTCTCCCTTTAGTAAACAAGATGGGAAGTTTTACATAGAAAATTTCTTGAAACCACAAAAAGATACTCAACAAATTCTATTTCCTAAGATGTTCGATAAACCGCAAGCAAGTTTTTATATTGAGCAAAAAGGTTTGAGCTGTTTTTCCGATGAAATTAAAGATCCTTTGGTTAAAAAACTGGGTAAAAAAAGAGGAAAGATAGAGGAATTTGATTGGGATAAAGATGTGCAAGCGACCCTGATTATTAGAACAGAAGTGGTTACAAACGCAGTAAATAACTATGAAAAAATGGGCTTTGATCCTAATGCTATCCCAATAAGTGTACTATTAAAAAATAGGGTTGTTGGGGAGTTTAAAGAGGTATTTAGACTTGGCACAATAAAATCAAAAGGAAAAGATCAGTATGAGTTTATAGCTCAAGATAAAACTGAAACCAAAACTATCGTTCCTGATTCTGTCTTGAAGCTGATTAAGAAAATTAAAAATGATCTAGATAGTAATGATTTAAAACGATTGATGATTGAGGATAAAGAAACCGTTCTATATGCTAATGTAGTTGATCTGGAGTACATTAATTTCTTTGGTCATAAAGTAAAAGGATTAAGGCCATTGATTAAGCCAATTGGTTTTGAGGGATTTTTTACTCTGAGTCAAACAGGCATAACTTTTTCTACTACGGTGAGCAGCTATCAAGGTGTAGGCATCGAAAATCTCGAAACAAACGAACTTAAGTTGGTTGATTGTGGTGTGAAAAGTATACCTAGAAGGTGGTACTCGCTGATTGATAAGACAAAAGAGATTACGCACGCTAATTTAGTCAATCAAATCAGCTCAGATGAACACCAAAGTCAAAAAAGAGATGAGGTTAAGTTTCTTCCAAGCCGTAACTTACAAAAGTGGATGAAAATTAACAGTAGTTTTGATCCTTTGGTGGATAAAAGGATGGAGATGCTTGCTGATTGGGTTGGTGAGCAAGATGACTAACAGTTCCTCATTAGTCACTATATAAACGAAAAGCGTCAGAAATGGCGCTTTTAGTTTGAAATAGCCGCAGTTTTTGTCAGCGACTTTACATCGATTCAGAGCTTTTCAAACATCAATACAGAGACCGCCAACTAGGCGGTCTCTGTTATTCGAACTAGGACTGTCTGGGTAAACTTCAGTTGTTATGCCATAGGTACAACGAGTCACCCCACCACATAAACCAAGCTTAACCATTGGGTTAAAAATCACCCCATGTTGAACCACCCAAGTTATAGGATACCAAAACTTTTGACAGAGTCGATTGCAGGAGAAGTAAAAAAATGAATACTCCCATAAAGATTAAAAGTATGTTCATCGGCTTATTAATGTTATGGCTAAGTTTGCCTGTATTAGCATTGACAAAGCAGCAAAAAGCAGATGCTATTATCCAAGCTTCTCCAGCAGCACAGCAGCTGATCAAATATATAAAGCCTAACCACGGTGATCTCAGTATTTATGTCGATGGCTTAACTGGTGAGATGGGGCCTGATATAACTATTAAAGATAGAAATAATAAAAAATTCACACCAGGTGTTTCAAATTATGATTTTATTTATTTTGGAGGTAATCGCTCTAAAGTCATTGTATTGCTCAATAGAAAAGGTCAAGTCATTCACTTTATTGCAGAAGAAGACACCATAATTCCAGTAGAGGTGATTCCATCACTTAGCACAGTCAGCCACTTGATATTAAAATGCTCTCAAGTAGAGAGGGCAGTGTTAGATATGAGTCAGTTTAATAACCTTGAGACCATCACTTTAACTCTTAATGGTTTAAAAGATATTAAATTGCCTAAAAGTGGCAAACTCATTAGAGCCAAAATAGAAGAAGAAGACACCATAAATATCGATGGTTTAAGTGTTCATAAAAATTTAAACTCTTTGATCCTTTATACAGGTAAAGTAAAAGACTTATCTGGGCTTAACAATAACCCTAATTTAGAATATCTATTAGTTGCATATACAGAGCGAGATGGCAAAGAGACAGGGTTAAAAATAGAAACATTTAATAGTCTCAAAACACTTATTGCTTCTTCACCTTCATATCATGATATCGATGATCTCTATAAATTAGAAAATTTGACCAAACTAAGGTTATTCAGCATAAAAGGAAAAGAAGTGCAAGATTTAAAGTTTCCACCTAATGTTGAAGATCTATCTTTATTAAATCCTGACGATGAAAACCTACCTAGTATAAAAGGGCTGCATCAATTAAAACGCTTGTTTGTTAATAATACCGATGGGAACTTTATAGCTAAGTTATCCGAACTGCCTAATTTGACTGAACTGGAGGGTAATAATAATAACCTGCCCAATTTGGAGGGAATTGAAAATGTTCCTAGCTTAAAAGAAATTGATTGTCGGTATTGTAACGTGGTCGATATTTCTGCTGTAAGAAAATTACCTAATTTAGAAAATCTTTATTTATATGATAATGAAGTGTATGATATCGCTCCAGCTTTACTTGCTCCTAAATTAAAGTCGTTATTATTACCTGATAATAAAGTAATAGAAGTGCCCAATTTACCTATTGGTAGTCAGTTGAATCAGCTTAATTTATCTGGGAATCCTTTATTACATATAGATGATGAAACAATAAAAACTTATGAAAATGTAGAATTTAGTATCTTTAGAACCCATTTTTATAAAATCTTACCCCGCAAGAAGCAGTTACTTTTTTAAGGAGTGTTTTTGATGAAGTCTAAAGCCAATAAAACCTTATTTAGGATTACGGGGGCATTATTGTTATTACATCATTTGCCAAACTTGTGGAGTCGAAGCTGTGATGCGCTGTCGGATGGTGTTATTAGTGACATTTATGATTACATGGCAATTGCGTTTTTCACCACAATGATTTACTGCACCATTCAATGTGTGCGTAATTTTTATAAGACATTTATGGCGTAACGGTTCGATAACCCAACATGCTGTGAAGAGCATGTTGGGTATACTTTATGCCAACTGCCCAATCACATAGTCCAGACCGCCGACAATCGCTGCTACCTGTGCATCATTGCACTCTTCATCAGTGACCTTAGGACTGTCAGGGTAGACTTCAGTTGTCGTGCCATAGGTACAACGAGTCACCCCACCACATAAACCAAGCTTAACCATTGGGTATAGGATCACCCCATGTTGAACCACCGCGGAACCGATGATTTCTCCGTTATGATCAGCAGGTGCAATGTGAGTCACTTTGGCGACAGAATCAATCACAGCCTTTTGAAAATCCAGTTGAGGGTTTTCAGAGTCGCCGACAGTATAAAAACCATCTGGTATCAAACCTTCACTGTATTCAGCACCATCTCTTGCAGACAAAGCTGGGCGGAATTCTGTTTCGTCGGTGTCGGTTGTTTCATGTAAATCAATATGCATTAAGATATCACCCAGAGTCGCAACCAGTTTAATTAAATTTGCTGACTCTTCAGCAGGGCTGTCTGCATAGAAAGAACGGTTAGGATCGATGGCATTTGGGTTCCAGCGATTGATCACTTCATAACCCCATGGACTAACACATGGCGCAATGACAATATTAAAGTATTGTTCATAACGTTCTGCTTGTGTATCTGCGAATTTTAATGCGCCATGCACACCGCTGGTTTCATAGCCATGAACGCCACCGGTCACCAAGATTGTTGGCTTCGCTGGATCCCAGTTTTGCGTCTTAATGCAAAATAATGGGAAGCGCAATTCGTCGTAAGAAAGAGCACCGTATTGTTCAACGTTAAAACGACCATCAAGCGCTTTAATTTTGCTGACCACCTCTTGCTGATAGCTGCGTTTCACCTCACACTGCTTAAACCAAGCCAAACGTTCTTCTTCTCCCCAAGGCTGGCCAGGGGTTCCTATCGGGTAGTGGTGTTCACTTTTCATCTATACTTTCTTCTGTGTTCTTGGAAATGTAGGCCAAGACTAGACGTGTATAACGAGTAGAGCAACTGAAAATTCCTAGTAATAACAAATTCATCACTATTTGAGTTGCTGGGTATAATCAGGTAAAACAGTCGTATTTCATTCAATTCAGATAGATAAAACAACGATAAGAGATAAATTCAATGGCAGGAGCAAGCTTACTGACGTTATTAGATGATATTGCCGCCGTACTCGATGATGTCGCATTAATGTCAAAAGTCGCCGCAAAAAAGACGGCAGGGGTGCTGGGTGATGACCTAGCCTTAAATGCGCAGCAAGTCTCAGGTGTGTCAGCTGAGCGTGAAATTCCCGTAGTGTGGGCCGTTGCAAAAGGCTCGTTTAAAAATAAGCTGATTCTGGTGCCCTCTGCACTGTTGATCAGCGCTTTTATTCCATGGTTAATCATGCCGCTGTTGCTGCTCGGTGGCCTGTTTCTCTGCTTTGAAGGCGCAGAAAAAATCGTCGAGAAACTGTTTCATCATCCAACCGATTCAGAGCAGAGTCAATCCTCTGGAGAAGAGATTGGTGAGGGCGAATCTATTGAAGAATATGAAAAAAGAAAAGTCGCAGGTGCGATCAGAACCGATTTTATTCTCTCAGCAGAAATCATTGTAATTGCTTTAGGCACCGTCACAGGAGCAAATACCCTGACTCAGGTCTTTGTGGTCAGTTTGATTGCAGTGATCATGACCATTGGTGTTTATGGCCTTGTTGCAGGCATCGTAAAGCTTGATGATCTTGGGTTTTATTTGGAGCGAAGTTCAAAAGGGGTGGGCATTAAAGCCAAACTTGGTGCCGCTTTAGTTGCATTTGCGCCCAAACTGATGAAGTTACTTGCGGTAGTGGGAACAGCGGCGATGTTTTTGGTCGGAGGCGGCATCATCGTACACAATGTGCCTGCTATTCATCACTTAATTGAACCGATTATTATGGACTTTTCGTCTCATACGTTACTGACGGCAGTGATACCAACATTTTTAAATGGGTTGATTGGTCTTTTCGCGGGGCTAATTCTAGTTGCTGTGTGGACGGCGGTTGAAAAAGTTCGTCAGTGATAATGGAAGACAGGACATGCTCTAGTGATGAGAGGTTACTTGGACGAGAGTTGATTTAGCTAATTAGCGGCATAAATAGGCCATTGAATATCACAGATGCGTTTTCAATGGCCGAACGTAAGTATTTCTAACCTAGCTGAATATGACGTTTATTTCACTTGCCACTCGATTTTTTCATTGGCACGAATTGGAACCACAATATCTTGACCAAAAGGCATCGATTCTGCGACGTCCCAAGACGCCTTTTCTAATGTAACGGTGTCGCTATTACGAGCAATACCGTAAAAGTCTGGGCCGTTAAAGCTTGCAAACGCTTCAAGGTTTTCCAATTTTCCTTCATTTTCGAACACTTCTGCGTAAAGCTCTAAGGCTGCATGAGCAGTGTATGAACCCGCACAACCACAAGCCGACTCTTTTGCTCCTTTGGCGTGTGGTGCAGAATCGGTACCAAGGAAGAACTTTTTACTGCCGCTAGTGGCTGCTTTTATCAATGCTTGCTGGTGGGTATTGCGTTTCAGGATAGGTAAGCAGTAAAAATGCGGTTTAATACCACCGACGAGCATGTGATTGCGGTTAAACAACAAATGGTGAGCCGTGATGGTGGCTGCGACGTTATCAGAAGCGTTATGCACAAATTGAGCAGCGTCCGCAGTGGTGATGTGCTCCAGAACGATTTTTAAGTTCGGGAAGTCGTTCACAATTGGAGCTAATACGCTATCAAGAAACGCTTTCTCACGATCGAAGATGTCGACGTCATGATGGGTCACTTCGCCATGAACTAACAGTAACATACCCACTTCTTCCATGGCTTCCAGAACATGGTAGATATTTTTAGCATCAGTGACGCCAGAATCAGAGTTAGTCGTGGCACCAGCAGGGTACAGTTTAGCTGCAACAATGTGGCCAGTAGCTTTTGCTTTGCGTATTTCATCTGGTGTTGTGTTATCAGTCAGGTACAGCGCCATAAGTGGCTCAAACTGTTCTCCGTGCTCTTCAGCGAGGATGCGATCACGGTAGGCTAATGCCATCTCAGTATCGGTAACGGGTGGGACGGTATTCGGCATGATCAGTGCTCGACCGTTGTAACGGCTAATATCGCGAACCGTATCTTTAAGAACTTCGCCATCGCGAAGGTGAACGTGCCAGTCGTCAGGACGAGTAATTGTCATTGTTGTCATTGATTGCTCCCACCATGTAAGAATTGTGATTGGAGCCAAAACGCCGCTTTTACCTCAAGAGCAAACGCTTGCGCTTAGGCGACGGGATGATAGAGGAATTTCCTTATAATTTCATCACATTTATTGACTTTTATCGTTGCTGAGCAGGAAAGCATATTTCACGGTTAAGTAAAGAACATAAATTATTCTCAAAAATAGAAAGTAAACGATGGTATTTTTGTCTGTGTTAATAGTTCGTTGTTAACTTACATTATGTTGTTCTGTTTATAGTGCTTGGAAGCACTTTGATCAAAGCATATCATGAGTCAAAATGATAAAAGTTCTTTAAGGAAACAGGTTATGTCGTCATCTACTTTATCTCAAATTAATGTTTTTCCTGTTAAATCCATTGGTGGAGTGGCGCTTTCTTCCGCATGGGTAGAAAAACAAGGTTTGAGTTTTGATCGTCGCTTTATGGTTGCTAAATCCGACGGTGGGATGGTGACGGCGAGAAAGTTTCCCCAGATGGTGACAATAAAATCGGCCCTTGTCGCAGATGGTATCGTCTTTAGCAGCATAGATGAATCACCATTAAAAATACGCTACCAAGATTTTAAAATGCAAGAGTCTCCAGCCATAGTTTGGAAAGATAATTTTATCGCCTACACGACGACCGATGAGGCTGACGATTGGTTCAGTAAAGTCTTAGGTCAGCGTGTCGAGTTATTATTCACAGGCGAGCAATCAAATCGCATCCGTGAAAAAGTGGGTCATAATGTCAGCTTTGCCGACGGTTATCCTGTCTTGGTAATCAGCGAAGCGTCACTAGAAGAGCTTAACCGCAGAAGCTCAGAAAAGCACAGTATGGATCAATTTCGTACCAATTTGGTGATTGCTGGGACTCAACCTTTCGAGGAAGACTCTTGGAAGCGAATCCGTATAGGTGAAGTAGAGTTTAACTCAGTCAAAGCCTGTGAGCGTTGTATTTTAACCACTGTTAACACCGAAAGAGGCACACTTCGTGAGAGCAAAGAACCGCTTAAAACCTTGCAGCAGTTTCGTGCCAATGAACGAGGCGGAGTGTTCTTTGGTCAAAACCTAGTACCGGTCAATGAGGGGATGATCCGCCAAGGTGATGTGGTTGAAGTACTGGAATATAAACAGCCTGAATTTTATGCCGACAATTCACCAAAGCGCATGACGTTAACTTGTGTCGCACGAGAAGAGATCGCCCAAGACTTTGTGACGTTTTGGCTAGAGGGTGAACAAATGGATCTGCCAAGTTATCTGCCAGGGCAACATTTGCCGATCGATATTGAGATCGAAGGGAAAAGAGTTCCTCGTCGCTACACATTGTCTTCTAGCCCATCTCGACCTGAACGTTATGGGATTTCCGTCAAACGTATCCCGGATGGCCATGTTTCAAATGCGTTACATGACCAATTAAAAGTTGGGCAAACGCTCGACGTTCAAACACCAGAAGGGCAGTTCTACCTCGATCCTAGTCGAGAACAACCACTCTTGTTGTTATCAGCTGGCAGTGGCGTGACACCGATGTTATCTATGGTGCGTTATTTAGCCGACCACGAACGATTAAATGACGTTGTGTTCTATCACCAGTGTCGCAGTGAGGCGGATATTCCCTGTCTAACGGAGTTACAAGAACTACAACGCCTGCATCCTAGCCTTGATGTACAAATTTGCCTCACTCAGCCTAGTGATGAATGGCAAGGGTTAAAAGGGCGACTTAGCCTTTCTCATATCAAACAGATTCAGGCGTTAGAGCAGAGACAAGTGTTTGTATGTGGCCCTGATGGTTTTATGCAAAAAGCCAAAAACTTGCTGCTTAAAAAAGGCTTACCAGTTGATAATTATCATCAGGAAGCTTTTGGTGTCGCCTTTACTGCCCCAAAAGAGATCAAACAAGTTGAGCTTGAGTTTAATGGGACTAGGTTTGTTGGTAACAATCAAAAAACATTACTTGAGCAAGCAGAGGATGCAGGGAAGAGCATTGTGCATAGCTGCCGTGCAGGTTTGTGTGGTGCGTGTAAAGTGAATGTAGTGTCTGGACAAGTGGATCAACCTGAAGTGTTGGCGTTAACAGAAGAAGAACGTGCGATGGGGACGGTACTTGCTTGTTGTGCGGTGCCAACCACGGATGTGACATTTACCGACTAAGCGTTAGTTTGTAAATATACCCAAGCCTCTTAAGGTTGCTTGGGTATAATAAGTGTTCCCCATAACCGATATTATCTACAAAAAGTGGCGGTAAACTGACCGCCACTGATGTTTGTTGCTAAGGCCACGCAGAATGTATTTTAATCGTAGATCGTCGGGATGGGTTGACGTTTGTGCTGTGTGGCTTTGTAAATGGCAATCAGACGCTCACTGACTTGCTCTGATACGGGCTTACCTTCCAGAAAATCATCAATTTGGTCGTAGCTGAGGTTAAGCGCATCTTCATCGGCTTTTTGTGGATCAAGTTCTTCTAAATCCGCCGTAGGTACTTTCTTCACTAACTGATCAGGCGCACCTAATGTGGCAGCGACTTCACGAACTTGACGTTTGCTAAGGCCAAAAAGCGGAGCAAGGTCACAAGCGCCATCACCGAACTTGGTGTAGAAGCCCGTGATATTTTCTGCTGAGTGGTCAGTGCCTAAAACTAAACCACCAACATAACCCGCGATTTCGTATTGAGCTACCATACGCGCACGTGCTTTAACATTGCCTTTAACAAAGTCGACTTTTGCACTATCCGTTGGCAGCAAGCCTGTGCCCTCAAGAGCGGCATGAGAAGCGGCATGTAGGCCATCAACACCGGGTTTGATATTGACAGACACCGTGTGAGAAGGCTGAATAAATGAAAGTGCAAGCTGAGCCTCATCTTCGTCTTTTTGTTCACCATAAGGCAGGCGAACAGCGATAAATTGATAAGTGGCTTCACCTTCGCTGTCGTTAAGTTGGTTTACCGCAAGCTGTGCCAATCGGCCACACGTTGTTGAATCAACACCTCCACTAATACCCAGTACAAGCGATTTACAACCAGAGGCCTGAAGCTTCTGTTTAATAAAATTAACGCGGCGTTCAATTTCAAAATGCGGATCGATAGAGGGTAATACTCGCATTTCATCACGGATGGATTGTTCCATTACGGTTTCCTTTTCCTGAAAAGAGGGACGACATCAAATCTGTATTTACTTTGTTTCTGTACCCACATTGTTAATGCTGTGGGGCGTCACTTCAAGAGAAAATCTCAGATAGAGCCCCAAGATGCACGTCAACAATGGTCCCCGGCTGGTTAATTGATCAAAAACCACTCATTTAAACACAGCCATTCTCAATTTGATGCCAAAAAGCACTAAAGTTAATATACCCAAGTATCTTGAGGTTACTTGGGTATAGTATCATACCCAATTGATCGGATTAGAACACTCCCAACCACAGGAAAGTCTCGGATATGAAAAAAATCGCGGTTTTTGGTAGCGCATTTAACCCGCCTAGTTTAGGTCACAAAAGTGTGATCGAATCACTCAGTCACTTTGATCATATTTTGCTCGAACCGAGTATTGCTCATGCTTGGGGTAAAACCATGTTGGATTACCAAGTTCGGTGTAAATTGGTGGATGCATTTATCGAAGATATGGGGCTTTGTAAGGTGACTCGTTCCCATTTTGAACAAGAGTTACTTAAACCAAACCAGAGTGTTACGACATTTGAGTTGTTAGAAAAAATTCAAGAAAACCATCAAAGTGCCGATATAACTTTTGTGATAGGACCTGACAATTTTTTTAAATTTGCTAACTTTTACAAAGCGGAAGAGATTTTAGCACGTTGGAGTGTAATGGCTTGCCCTGAAAAAGTGAAGATCAGAAGTACCGATATTCGTGGTGCTTTGCAAGCTAATAAAAATATTGAACACCTCACTACTCCAACAGTACACGCACTTCTGCTTGATGAGGGGCTGTATTTAGAGGAGTAAAGTGATTGTGTGCATTAGAGTGTGGTTGAAATCCATCCTAGCGTTACTTTTGATGGTCATCTTGTCGGTCATCTCATCGGCTTTTGCATGTATTGTGTTTACCGAACGCTCCATTCTTTTTGCTGATGACTCAATGATGATGTGCGACCTGGATGACTTCGTCACGGAGCCAGAACCACTGTTATCAAGTTTAGAAACCCCACTCAGCCACAATCTACCCAGCAGTGAGTACAAAGATAACTATTGGGAGCAGTGGGCGCTTCCCAATAAAGATAATCCAATTTTGACTAAAAAACATAACAGTCAGTATTTTGGCTTGGGCTTTTGGTTGCCGGAGTCATTTCAAAGTGAGGAAAACTCCATTGGTTCCGAAGAGTGGTTCCGCAATCATGGTTTAATGTTCAGTTTCGGTTTTGGCGATAAGCACGATGACTCACCGAGAATTAGGTTTGATTATCGTTGGCATGTTCAACATGACCCGGATTGGAGAATGCAGATCGAAGTACCCTTTTAAGTGTACTTTCTTCCGTAATAACTTCGAAATATCTAGATTAAGATGACTTATTAAAGTATTTCTCCACATACAAGCAAGCATAGCTGTTCGTATTCTTCTATATTACCGTTAAATAGTGTCTCGATGATAACTTCCTGTTTTTTTCCGGATAGCTTCATTTTCCTCGCTTCTCTCAACGTCAAGATCAGACAAAGGTCAATCGCGATCTGTGACTCAGAATTAGGGTACCATTGATTAATTGAGTCAGTCAGGACAGAACTGTTTAACATCGGCTTTAAAGTGAGCACTTCATGTTTAACGACGGTTAACAGATCGATTTGCTGTTGAGAGCGACTTTTAACTGAGGCCATTTTTTCAATTAACGCCACCAGCAAAGTAGAAGGTTTGACAAAACCAGCTTGTTGAGCGAATTTTTCTTGAAGCCTTACAGAGAAGTCACAGCATTGAATCTGAGTATTGGGCACATAAGTAATAGAACTTAAACAACCTTGAGGAATCCAAAAATATTGACCAGGTTCAATAGCATATTCATGTTTCCCTAACTTAACGATCGCTAAACCTCTAGAAACAGAGATGAAACTGTGTTTTAACGCTTTCTTCCGGGTTGAGACGTTGAGGAAAGAAAAGCTTTTACTGTTAAATTCAATTGCGTAGTTCATTGTATATACCAAAGTTCTTGGACCGATAAGAGTACAGTTAATCTTCGATAATGCCAACTAGGCAGAGAGCTTTTTTCATATATCTAAGTTCATCTAAACTGAAATTCCTCCTTAAATAATACAGCATTTATTTGAATGAGTTTATTTGATTAGACTAAAAGCAAAAGTGCTGATATGAATCAAGGTTTTTGGCGTTTTTTTAGTAAATAGCGTGCCAAAACTGGTATGACCATGCTAAAAGTACAGTACGAAGTGCTGCGAGGGAAGGAAACTATGCGTAGAATGAACTCGTCTTTTTCAACACGAAACCAATAATGACTGATAATACTGATCCTTATATTGAAATTCGTCCTTATAGCGATGACGAAATCCCTGCTGCATTGGATCGCTTGATCCAAGATGATGAATTCATTGGTGCTATTTTAGAGCACCGATTTGCTAATAAAGCAAATTGGTTTAAGTCGTTGATGAGCCCTATTCTGCGTTTTTACTTAAAAAGAAAGTGGAGCAAGTTGAACTCAGTAGAATCGATTCAATTTGAGGTGAAAAAATACCTCAGAGATACGCTAAGTAAGACAACAGATGGAGTAACTTTTACTGGTTTAGATAAATTAGATAAAGGCAATGCTTATCTGTTTGTATCTAATCATAGAGATATTGCTATGGACCCAGCTCTTGTTAACTTAGGGCTTGACCAGTACGGGCATAAAACAGTACGAATTGCCATTGGCGATAACCTGCTTAAGAAACCATGTGCGACTGAATTGATGAAACTCAATAAAAGTTTCATTGTAAAACGTTCTGCAAAAGGTCCACGCGAAATGATGAAAGTACTAGGTCAGCTTTCTGGTTATATCAAGCATTCACTCGATACAGGTAACTCAATTTGGATTGCACAAAAAGAGGGTCGAGCAAAAGATGGAAATGATTTTACCGATCCTGCAATCTTAAAAATGTTCCATGTCGAAGGACGCAAGCAGAAACTAAGTTTTGGAGAATACACTCGTTCTTTAAAAATTGTTCCGGTTTCGATTTCTTATGAGAATGATCCTTGTGATCTTGCCAAAGCCAATGAGTTATATCAAAAAGCTGAAATTGGCCATTATGAAAAGGGTGAATTCGAAGATATTGAAAGTATTATCCAAGGTATTATTGGCTATAAAGGTCGAATACACGTCGTATTTGGCGATGTAATCGATCAAGAGTGTGAATCACCAGAGGAACTGGCTGCGGAGCTTGATCGTCAAATTCATACTAATTACCAATTGTTCCCAGTAAATTTACTTGCGTCAGGTAACAATGATGATGAAAGTATTACTCAACAAGTTAAAACTCAGTGGGCTGATAAACTTGCTCAACTGCCAATCGGTGCTCAACCGTTTTTAATCGCCAGTTATGCCAATCCGGTAAAAAATCAGGACTCATAGTGTATTAGGTCTAGGGCACGACAAAGTGCCTTGGATCTAGTTAACGATTTTTCCAATTAAACTCACTTTGATTAAGCATTTTAATTCGTTACTTTCAAACAAATCCAATTTCTAAGATTAAATTTTGCGGCCACTGCTCATATTTTTAAGCAAATAGCCTTTGCCTATCCTAATAATAAGAACCGCCGATTATTCTTTTTGCACAGACTTCTGTAGCCTTGCCTGATATTTAAGAGGGGGGAGTATGGTGAATAAAGCAATTGTCGTCGAAGGCGGAGCAATGCGTGGTGTCTTTGCTAGCGGAGTATTGGATGCGTTTTTAGCACAAAATTACAAACCGTTTGATTTTGCTATTGGTGTTTCGGCTGGAGCATCAAATTTAGTAGGTTACTTAACCGATTATCCACATCGCAGTATTAACGTCATCACTCAATTGGCAACCAGCAAACGCTTTTTTGATCCGAGTCGTTTTTTGAAAGGCGGAGATTTGATCGATGTAAAATGGCTATTTGAAGAGTCCAATCGCCTATACCCTATCGATGAAGAAAAATTGTTTGATGGTACTCCGTTGATCGCGACAACGACAAACATAGATACTGGTAAAGCAGATTACTATCATGTGAATCGGCATAATTTTCATAGCACCATGGAAGCGACAACAGCATTACCTATTGCTTATAAACAAACTCCCTGTTTTTCTGGTGGCTGCTACACTGATGGTGGGCTTGCTGATTCTATTCCCGTACGAGAGGCGTACAGACGTGGTGCCAGAGATATTACGGTTATCCTTTCGCATCCTTTGGACTATGAGAAAAAGCCAGTGAAAACGCCTTGGTTGATTAAGAAACTGTTTTCTGAGTACCCAAAAATGGCACAAGCAATGCTGCAGCGTGCAGAAAATTATAATACGTCACTCGATTTCATTCGTAATCCACCGGAGGATCTTAATATTCATGTTATCGCACCACCAACGGGATTTAGTGTACGACGCTTGTCTATGCGACAATCTGTATTATTAGAAGGTTATGAAATGGGGCTTGAAGCAGGACGTGTACACCTTGCAGACCACGTCTACTCAAGTACGCTAGATGACTAATATGAATCGTCACACTACCACAGGGGTGCTATTTTCGCTGTTATCGCTGAGTACCTTAATGTATTTCATGATGAATGGCTCTAATATGTCACTACTTCAATGGCCTTATGAAGCTTTCCAAGGTTTGGTTTTCGCTTTAGTTTGGGGATTTGGTATATCGGTAGTGGCCGGTTATTTAACTGCAATTATTTTTGCTATGAGCGTCGTGATAGGAAGCTTTTTGTTAGGGCGTAAACTCTCTCGTTATTTTGGATAATATGGGCAGCGTTACTTTTGCTGTAGTGTCACTTTTGCTAAGGTGCAACTGCTCCTTCTAAGGTCAGATTGTTCGGCCACTGGCTAATTCTATTGCCGCCTAAAAATAGATTCCCTTTAATTGTCAATGTATCAGGAAAGGTTTTAATCTGAGAGCCACCAATATACAAATCGCCTTCAACAATGAGCCCTTCAGGCAGTTCGCTCAAAGGCGTTCGTATAACACTCAGATCGCCCGACACTCTTAGGCCTTTTGGTAAGCGTTTTAGTGGTGTATCGGTTAAATTTAAGTACCCGCCTAGCTTAACACCGCGTGGCCAACGTCCTATCTGGCTACCTAACAAGTTTGCATAGCCTTTGATTTTAACCCCTGGCTTGATGATCTTTAACGCGCTGTTGGTGGCTTCTAGGCTACCTTGTATTTCAACACTTTTTGGTAAGACCGTAATCGGAGTTTGAGAAATGTTTAGGTTGCCTTTGACTAGTAGGCCTTCAGGCAGGGTGGTATAAGGTTTATTGCGTAAATCAATGTTACCGTAATTATCGGTATGGCCAAACTTAGCATAATAATCGAGATCATAAGCCAGTGATGAGTATGAGAAGGCAAGTAAACTCAATAAATAAGCTGATAGATAAAGTAATTTATGCATGATCTTAATAATAGTCACTAAGAGGATATAAGAGTAACTTAACCGTTAAGCTAGAGATAAGTCAAAAAGGCTTTGACAGGGAGAAGAAAGCAAGCCGCGAGAATTAAGACTTGCTTGGTCTATTTAACGGGCAAGAGAACGAGTTTTTAGCTCGAAAATCAGTTTTTCTGCACTAACATCAAACTTAAATTGTCCAGTGAGTGTTTTAGACTCTGAAGTTACCTCAGATAAATGATATTTAACATCAGGGCAAATGGTTTTTGCTACCTCGATATATTTCATGATCTCTATTTCAAGACAAGACGGTGTGTCCGCAAAAATCGTCACGGTTGCGACGTCATCACCTTCTTTAATGATATAGCCTATTTCTCCAGCACAACCACAAGCATCACAAACTTGATTATCCTCTAATTCTTTACTCATTGCGGATCCTCTCATAAAAAGTAGGGTTATTTTAGCAGGTATTATTTAACTATCTAGAAAAATGCGTAAGCTTGGTCAAAAGTCACTCAGTATGCTATTCTGTTAACATTGTGTTAACCTAAGAATGAGAGGTCAGTCGAGAATTTAGTGTGATATGTATCAACATTTAAAATCATTTAGCAAATATATTTAAGAGATTTCTGTTTAGTTGTTGAAGTGAAAGGCAATTTATAAGAGTATCACCGCATTCATAATTTTTTACAGAATAGTCACTTTGATGCGCATAAAAAGTGTAAAGGATTCTGTACATATGTTGGCGGCTTAAGCCTTCAACTATGTCAGTAAAATGAAACATAAAGCATCAATGTGAATATGCATTACGCAACTAAATATAATGACCATTTGGTCCCTAACGTCACTTTGGGACACACAAACTGTATCACCAAGGATATTTTTCTGTAGGTCATATGGATGTGAGTGAGATGGATTTACAAAGAGAAGAGCCTAAATATGCCAAAGCGTAGCAAAGAAGATACCGAAATCACTATCCAGAAAATCATGGATGCCGTTGTTGACCAATTGCTTAGACTTGGTTACGACAAAATGTCATATACAACACTGAGCCAGCAAACAGGTGTATCTCGTACTGGTATCAGTCACCACTTTCCAAAGAAAACAGACTTTACTGCGGCATTAGATGGCCGTATTTTTAAAATGTTTGTTGAACATCTAGAATTTGAGAAAGGTTTAGAGACATTTTCGCAGAGTTGGATTAATGCCTTAGAAAACAAAGAGTTTCTTGCGATCTTACGTTTACTTTTTCACCATATTGTTACCTCAGAAAGTGCCCATGAATTTACGGCAAATGGTATTGACCGCCTGTATAAAATGGCAGAGAGTCAATTTGGAGAAGGTAGTGACAAAGAGATCGAGTGGCTAATCGGTCGATCTTTGGTTCAAATGAGTAAGTAGTCTTTGGGCTGAACTGGTTCTAAAAAGGCTTAGCAAACTGCAGATTTATTGTTTTGTAGTTCTAAAAAGTCCCGTATTAAATACGGGACTTTTTTAGTTACATTATTACTGATTTAAGCTGCTGAATGGACTTGAGGGAAACTAAGAGTTGGGTGTCTTGCAACAATGGCTTGATAACCATACGCTTGCTCTATGTGGGCAGAGGTTAATGCTTTCCAAGGAGTGTCATCACAAAGAATTTTGCCCTTGTGTAATAAAATAATTCGATCTGAGTATTGAGACGCTAAATTTAAATCATGTAAAACCATCACTACGGCAGCGTTATTATTGACTGCTATCTCTCGTACTAGGCTGAGTGTACGATGTTGACAAGCTATATCGAGTGCGGATGTAGGTTCATCAAGCATTAATATTTGTTTTCCCTCGGCTTGATGCAATTGAGCAAGTACTCTTGCGAGGTGTAATCTTTGTTTTTCACCGCCAGAAAGTCCAGGGTATGGCTGTTCAGCAAGATGTAACACTCCAGTTTTTTCCATGTAATGTAACGCTAAATCAGAATTTTCTTTGTATGATGTTGTAAGAGGGAGAGTTCCTAGTTCTACGACCTCTTTAGCTAAAAAAGGAAAAGACAACGCACTGTGTTGAGGAAGCAAAGCGACATGTTTTGCGAAAGTAGTAGTCAGCCACTGTTTTCTTTCTTGCCCGAAGTATTGAATAGGAGATAAGGAAGATATTTCACCACTTAGTGTTTTAAGTAAGGTGCTTTTTCCTGCTCCATTTGGCCCTAAAAGAGAGGTCACTTCACCTGCTCTAATATCAATATCGATGTTATCCAAAATAGTACGTTTGCCAAAATGGATAGAGATGTTCCTGCCTGAAAGGACAGCTGTGTTACTCATAATGCTTTCTCTTTCTGTTTGTACAATAGGTAAATAAAGAATGGAGAACCAAACAAAGCAGTGATAATGCCGACAGGCAGCTCTGCGGGAGCAACAAGAATGCGTGATGACATATCTGCTAGTGTCAACAATAGGGCACCAAGAAAAGCTGAAATGGGTAGTAGAGCACGGTGATTTGGTCCGATAAGCATTCGGCCGAAGTGAGGGATCACTAATCCAATAAAACCTATGATGCCACACAAGCTTACGCTCACCCCAACGCCAGCAGCTGACAGCAAAATCATCCGTCTTTTGAGTTTTTGTACATCAATACCTAAATGCCGTGCTTCAGAGTCACCCAATAGAAGAGCATTAAGCGCTTGAGCATCTTTGTAAAAATAATAAAATAGACCGCATAGGACGGCGGTAGCGAGTCCTACGCCACTCCAATTGGCCCCAGCTAATGAGCCCATAGACCACATAGCAAAATCACGCAAGGATTGATCGTTGGCAATAAAGTTTAGATAACCAATAACTGCACCTGACAATGCTGTGATAGCGATACCTGCCAGAAGCATACCTGTCACCGAAGTACCAAATTGATTGGTGCCTATTTTATAGGCTAAGACCGTTGTCAATGCTCCACCAACAAAAGCAAAAAATGGTATAGTTAACAGGTTCATAATCAAGGGGTAATGTTGGCTGATATCGGCAAAAACAATAATTGCCAATGCACCACCTAACATGGCTCCAGCAGATACACCAATCACGCCTGGTTCAGCTAAAGGGTTACGAAATACGCTTTGCATTACTACCCCACATATAGCTAAGCTGGCTCCGATTACTAAGCTTAGCAAGGTACGAGGTAGGCGTATCTCATTAATTATTAATTGTATGTTTGGTGCAAGGTTATCGTGATAACCGATTAAACTGCGTAAGCTGTCTATGATACTGATTTCCATAGGGCCAACCGCAATTGAGCCAATCATCGTGGTAAATACAAGTAAGCAAAGCATGGGTAACATTACTGATAAGGGCAATCGCTTTAACGGCATAATAGTCTCTATGGGTAAAGTAATTTGTTGATTCGTGCAGCTTCTGCGAGGCTTTTTAAGCCAATACCACCGATCAGTGCATGCCCATCAACAGCATAAATATCTTGGTTTGCACCGGCAGGCGTTGCTTTTAGTAAAGGCATCGTTTGCAAAACCTTATTAACATCGAAAGAACCATTGTTATTGCGGCCACTAACAAGAATAACATCAGGTTGAAAATTAATAATCGATTCGCTCGAAAGCTGTTTATAATTTGATAACTGCTTTGCAGCAGGGTTGGCTCCTCCTGCAAGTTCAATTAATGTGTTAGGTGTTGTATCAGCACCTGCAACTTTTGCTGGTCGTCCTTCATGAATAAGAAGAAATAGCACTTTCTTCTTTTCACTATTAGAAGGGTGCAACTTATAAAGACTATCTACCTGTTCTTGAATTTTTTGTTTAATGAGGCCAGCCTGCTGTTCGACCTGTAAAAGACTTGCGATTTGATCAATACGACGTAACAAGCCAACAATGGTTAAGTCTGAATTGACGACTCTGATGTTCACCCCAGCAGAGGTAAGTTGATCCAAAACTTTTTTAGGCCCCATTTCGCTTGAGCCAATCACTAATGTTGGATTAAGAGCTAACAGTCCCTCAGTGGAAAGTTGGCGATGATAGCCAATTTTAGGAAGTGCCGCAGTTTCTGGCTGCTCACTGGTTAAGTCAACCGCAACCAGATTATTTTTGGCGTCGAGGGCGATAAGTAATTCTGTTATCGCACTGCCTGCGCTTATTATTCTTGGTGGTAACGATTCAGCTCTAACTGCGTGAGTAAACGTGCAGATAAGCAATATTAAAGCAGCCACTAGGGCTGGGGGAAGTATTGGTTTCATAGCTTTAGTCTTCTATCTTGGTTTATCTATCACTTTGTTTGTCAAACATTGAACTGGATTAATCTTATTTGGATGACTCAGTAAGGAGTTGTGTTGCTTCTATACCGTTCTTTTGTAAAAAGCTTAAAAGGTGAACTAAAGATTGGACCTCAGCATCTTTTTCCGCCCCAATAATTATGGGCTTTTTATTTGTACTATGCTTTTCTAGTAAAGCTAGTGTAAAGTTTTCCCAATCAATGTACTTTTTTCCATCTATTGCCCAGTAGGGTTCTTCTTTTAAAACATTGACTGTAATAGCAACTTGATCAACCTCAGATACGATGACGTTATCAGCCGTTGGTAGTGTTATGTCTAATGAATCAAGCTTTACTGCGGCGGTTAACATCAAAAACACCATGACGATAAAAATAATGTCTAATAATGGGGTTAGATCTAAGTTCAAGCTTGATTGGTTCTGCTGTTCGGTAACTTTTATCATGATGGTGCAGCTTCATTTGGCTGAAAGTGAACTTGCTCCTTGCAAGCACCTTGGGTGGCTAAAGTGTTTAAGCGGGCGCCTTCTAACCAAAGGTTGGTGTAATTCAGTTGATGCTCGAGCTTGGCAATAATCTGATCTGCCCATATACCCAACAGATGAGCGCTTATGATTGCTGGAACGGCAATAATAAGACCCGCAGCAGTTGTACGCATTGCAAGCCCTAGTCCATCAGCTAAATCATTTGGCATAATATTACCTGTAGTTTCAGCAAGGGCTGAAAACATACCAATAAGACCAAGTACTGTGCCAAGTAAGCCAAGTAAAGGGCTGATAACACCAATTAAATTTAGAACTTTTAGCCCCGAACGAAGTTGACGTCGCTTCTCTTGTAACCAAGTATTGGCAATGTCCTCTCGTAATGCCTGTTTGAAAGTGTGGTGGGCAAGAAGCATTGCCACGCCTTGATATTGCAGGGAGCGTTGAAGCTGAAATTGTTCAATTAATGCTTCTATTGCTTCACTGTCACCTCTCTCAATGCCATTTAGCAGTTGTTTAATATCACGTTGCGTACTGGCAAAGCGGACATTAAGAATAAAATGGATTAGCCTTTCAGTAATGATCATTAAGGCCAGTAAAGAGCTTAATAGTAAAGGCCAAGTCATAGGGCCTAATTGGGTTTGTATGTGTTGTAGTGTTTCCATTATCCATCCAATCTAAAACGTACTGGGATTTGAATTCGATGTGCAATACTTTGCCCATCAGAAATATAAGGTGAAAATTGCCATTGTTTTATCGCTTTTAAGGCAGAACTATCGAGTATTTTTGCACCCGAAGACTGAATCAAAATTTGCTTTACTTGCTTGCCGTTTTTATCGAGCCAAATCTCATACAAAGCAACTCCTTCAATGCCACGTTTGCGCGCAGAGCGAGGGTAGCGTGGTTGAACCGGCTTAGTAATGAAATTAGTTTTTTTTATTAATATCGGTTGTGAAGGTGGTTCGCTTGACTGAGCCGTGGCTTTTGGCTGGTCGACTTGTGATTTATTATCAACTTGTGATGCCTCTTGCGTGTTTTTTTTACGGTCTTGATACGATTTTTTTTGAAGCGTATTGGTACGGGCAATATTCTCTTTAGTTGGCGAATTTTGGTTCTGCTTTATATGTTTTTCTTGTTTAGCATGTGGCTCTTTTTCCTCATGAGTGCTTTTTTTCTTTTTTTTGATCATTGAAGGAGCACTGCTTGCTTTGATGGCATCAGCAGTCATCGGAGTCACTTCACTACTTTGCTCCCGTTGAACAGTCTCTTTCGATGTGGTCACTTTTGGTTCGAGAGTCTTTTGTTCAAGTTTACTATCATTAGGGGGTAACATCGCGGTTAAGTTGAGTGTCACCGACGGATTGGATACTTCTAATGGTATCGCAAATTCCTGAGTACTTTCAGAAGCAGACAGCAAAAGGCTGTGAAGCAAAATTGAAGCACTACCTGCCAAGATATATCGTCGAACGTTCACAATGAATCTCTATTAATTAAATCTATCTCTATCGAATAATGCTTTAGATACTACCTGAAATAAAAATGATATCAATTATCAATTGCATTATCACGACTATAATTTTATCATTTCGACTCTATTGGGTGTGTTTTAAGCGATAAGCCCCCATATTTGGATAATTTTGGCCAATGTGATGAATGACCTGTAAGCTGAAAAGTAAATGTAATTGTTTTGAGTCAATCATATTTACTGGATTAGTTTCATATGTTACTGGCCAGCTCAATTGAAAAATTGGAAAAGATATGAATCCTATTAAAGATCAAGTGGCAAAGTTATTAGTGGAAGAGCCACGTTTACTACCTGCAGCCATGGCAGAAAGACTCTCAGTTTCTGAATTTGAAGTGGTGAATGCATTTCCGCAAGATAGTGTTGCGGTTTTATCTGGAGAGTTTGCGCAAAGTATTTTAGAGCAGTTAACTAATTTTGGCCCTGTGACGACAATTATGCATTCGTTTGGTTCGATCTTTGAATTCAAAGGGCCTATTCCAAAAGGAAAAGTTGCTCGTGGTTATTACAATTTGATTGCGAAACCAGGCCAGTTAGATGGTCACTTGAATCTTGAGAAAGTGAAGCATGTGGCTCTAGTCAGTAAGCCATTTATGGATAGAGAAAGCCACTACTTTGGATTCTTTTCTGAATGTGGAAGTAACATATTTAAAATTTATTTAGGAAGAAATGAAAAACGCGAGCTTATTCCATCTCAAGTATCAGCATTTCTTGCTATGAAATCAGAATTTAATAAAACAACAAAACTTTAAGGTAAAAAGATGGATCAGCAAGTAAAACAAGAGCGCTTACAAGGGCGTTTAGAGCCAGAAATAAAAGAATTCCGCCAAGAGCGTCAGACATTGCAACTTGCAACCGTTGATTCTGAAGGTCGACCGAATGTGAGCTACGCCCCTTTTGTGCAAAATAAAGATGGATACTTTATCCTGATATCACAAATTGCTCGCCATGCGAGAAATTTGCTAGTTAATCCTAATGTTTCTCTAATGATGATTGAAGATGAAGAAGCTGCGAGCCAGCTCTTTGCTCGCAAGCGATTGACTTTCGATGCAGTATCTAATGTTGTCGAGCGAGACTCTCAGTTGTGGCATCAAGTTATCGGGCAAATGCAGGTACGCTTTGGTGAAGTTGTAGATGGTCTGAGCCAGTTAGAAGATTTTGTTTTATTCAATCTGAAAGCTGAAAAAGGCTTATATGTGAAAGGGTTTGGCCAAGCTTATCAGGTATCAAATGACGATTTAGTTGATTTTGTTCACCTGCAAGAAGGCCACAAAAAGATAGAAAAAGCGTAACAGTGCTCACATAATGTTTACCTATCTAATTAGCTAGCTGTTCAAGTCACACTATACCCAAGTATCTTGAGCTTGCATGGAAAAGCTTATATGGAATAAAGATAGCCTTAAGTTATAGTAAGTCACTTGAGGCTATCTGCGTTTTAAACTCCGTATACCCGAAGATTGGCGATATCTGGTGATTTCGGTACACTTGCACTTATATAACCAAGCAAGAGATAAATCATGGCCAACACAGCACATGCACTTCATATTCTGGTGAAGCATAAAGAACAAGCAGAAGACATCATTAAGCAACTTAAAAAAGGCGCGAAATTTCAAACTCTGGCTAAAAAATATTCGACTTGCCCATCTGGTAAAAAAGGCGGTGACTTAGGTGAGTTCCGTCGAGGCCAAATGGTGCCGCAATTCGATAAAATTTGTTTTCAAGGTGAGGTTCTAACGCCACATTTAGTGAAAACAAAGTTTGGCTGGCATGTTGTTAAGGTTCTTTATAGAACTTAGACATTAAATCAGAAAAAAAAACCTAGTAGCGGAGATGGCAAGGAAAAGTGCTACTAGGTGACTTGTGACAAAGCCTTGTAAGGCCGGCTACAAAAAGAATAAATAATGAATTAATGCCATATAGCTTTTAAACACTATTTTATAATATTTAATTGATATAAATAATAAAACAAGATTTACACACTTTTTTTTTAATGTCTAATTCAGCGCTTATTTTGCAGTAACCAGTCGCATAATAAAGAGTAATAGCGTAATTATTTACCTTTTATTACAATTTTAATGAGCTTTTTTAGTTAATTGTTTTTAAATTAAGGTATTTTATATAACTAACTACTTAATTATATAATTATGCTTTTTATTGTTGCCTTAGGTTTCTATTATTAATAGATCTGGATTATATTTATTGTTTACTTAACAGTAAAAAGCTATTGTTCAAAATTTGGATGTATTTATTTTATCTATGCTCATTTAAATGAAGTTATTTAAAGTTAGGCAGTGAGTTAATTTTAATTATTGGTCGATATACTACTTCTTTTAAATGTAGGACTCATGTGCTTTTGATTTTTCTCTTTTTTCTAACCCTTTAAAAAGTAGGTTTAATATTTCAGTTTAAGAATAGATGTAAATCCTCAAACTATAGGTGTTAGTGTGATATTCTTACCGATAAAATTATGAATTAAATCTATTGCTTTGAAATGTGCAAAGTTGACTTTTATGTATTTTAATATCCTTGTAATACAAATGTATTTTGTTTTTTCTATTTAACTTTAAAACTGTAGTTTGTTGAGGTTAAGTTTTTTATAGTTTTTACTTATTTTATTTGCGGTTTGTAATTTATACTCTATATTATAATGTTGGGTGAAATTTAAGTATGTGAATTTGGTTTTAAATAGAGTTGAAATAAATGTTTGGTCATGTTAATTATTTTACCCTGGCCTGTTTAACATGCGTATTAATTTTTTAGAGCGCTGAAAATAAAAATTGAAATAGGAATAAAAATTAAAATGGATATTAAAGCACACTATATACATGGTCAGCACTATTGCGGATTCTCCGAGGAGTATTTTACTAGTTATAATCCCGCTAATGGCGAGCCAATAGCGAAGATTAAGCAAGCCAGTCAAAAAGACTTATCTATTGCCATTGAATCAGCAAAATCTGGCTTTGCAGTGTGGTCTTCGATGACTGCCACAGAGCGGAGTCGGATTTTATTAAAAGCCGCTGAATTATTGCGTGATAAAAATGATCAGTTAGCCTTGCTTGAAGTTGCCGACACAGGTAAGCCAATACAAGAAGCTCGGGTTGTTGATATCGCAACAGGTGCTGATGTGATCGAATATTTCGCTGGGTTAGCACCAGCTATGCAGGGTGAACAACAGCCTTTGGGCCAATCTCAGTTTTTTTATACTCGCAGGGAGCCTTTAGGAATATGTGCAGGTATTGGTGCTTGGAATTATCCAATTCAAATCGCGATGTGGAAATCAGCTCCAGCGTTGGCTGCTGGGAATGTAATGATATTCAAACCCTCTGAAGAAACACCACTTTCAGCATTATCGCTGGCGGAGATCTATACGCAAGCAGGTGTCCCCGATGGTGTTTTCAATGTATTACAAGGTGACTGTAAAGTTGGACAAATGCTGACCGCACATCCAGACATAGCTAAGGTATCTTTTACTGGAGAGTCAAGCACTGGTCAAGCTGTGATGAAAGACAGTGCAAGCACACTCAAGCAGGTCACGATGGAACTTGGTGGTAAATCTCCTTTAGTCATTTTTGATGACGCAGATTTAGACAGTGCTGTATCGGCAGCGATGGTCGCTAATTTTTACACTCAAGGAGAAGTGTGTACGCATGGTACCCGAGTCTTCGTTCAGGAATCAGTTTATGACCATGTAGTTAACCAACTTAAATATCGAACTGAACAATTAGTGGTTGGCGATCCGTTAGATGAGCGAACTCAAATTGGTGCACTTATTTCAAACCAACATGAAGCCAAGGTACTTGCAAGTATAGAACAAGCGTTAGTAAGTGGAGCTACATTGCTGACAGGCGGCAACAAAGTAACGGAAAATGGATTATCTAAAGGGAGCTTCGTCAGGCCGACTATTTTTATTGATTGTGAAGATACGATGCCTCATGTCCAACAAGAAATTTTTGGTCCAGTTATGTCAGTTCTAAAATTTTCAACTGAAGATGAAGTGATCGAGCGTGCAAATGATACTCGCTATGGCCTTGCCGCTGGGGTATTTACACAAAACCTAGCTAGAGCGCATCGAGTCGTTCATAAAATGGAAGCAGGAATATGCTGGGTGAATACTTGGGGGGATTCTCCTGCTCAAATGCCTGTTGGAGGTTATAAGAATTCGGGAATAGGTCGTGAAAATGGCATTGAGACGTTGAATCATTACACACAAACCAAAAGTATTCTGGTGAATTTAGACACATTCGAAAGCCCTTACCATTAAAAGCAAAGGAGAAGTAGCATGCAGCGACAGTTTGATTTTATTATCATCGGCGCAGGTTCGGCAGGCTGTGTATTAGCTGATCGTCTTAGCGAAAGTGGCGAACATCAAATTTTATTATTAGAGGCGGGTGGATCAGATAAAAGCTTATTTATTCAGATGCCAACGGCTTTATCTTATCCGATGAACACAAACAAATATGCTTGGCAGTTTGAGACGGTTTCTGAACATGGACTGAATGGGCGTCAACTTCATTGCCCAAGAGGTAAAGTACTCGGTGGCAGCTCTTCAATTAATGGTATGGTTTATGTTCGTGGACATCCTTGCGACTTTGATCAATGGGAAGAGCATGGGGCTCAAGGATGGAATTATCAGGCGTGTTTACCTTACTTTCGCAAAGCCGAAGCATGGCAAGGAGAGCCAAGTCCCTATCGAGGAGAACTCGGCCCTTTAGGTACATGTACCGGTAATGATATGAAGTTTAACCCCTTATATTCTGCTTTTATTGAAGCTGGTAAAGAGGCGGGTTATCCAGAAACACCTGATTACAATGGCTATCAACAAGAAGGCTTTGGTGCTATGCATATGACGGTTAAGGACGGGGTTCGATCATCCACTTCTAATGCCTATCTAAGCCGTGCTAGAGACCGAGATAACTTGACTATTTTAAAAGGTGTTGTCGTACAGCGAATATTAATCGAAGGCAAAAAGGCTTTTGGAGTTGAGTTTAAAAAGTCGGACCAATTGATCCAATGTTTTGCTGATAAAGAGCTGATTTCAAGTGCAGGTGCGATAGGCTCAGTTCAATTACTGCAATTGTCTGGTATTGGACCAAAATCAGTGCTTGAAAAAGTCGGCATTGAAGTTAAGCACCAATTGGAAGGAGTAGGAAAAAACCTTCAAGACCACCTAGAAGTCTACTTTCAGTTCCATTGTAAGAAACCTATCACGCTCAATGGTAAGTTGGATGTGCTTAGTAAAGGAATAATTGGTACTCAGTGGCTCTTGACTCGGAGAGGGTTAGGGGCGACTAACCATTTTGAATCTTGTGCGTTCATTCGTTCTCGAGAAGGATTAAAATGGCCTAATATTCAATATCACTTTTTACCTGCTGCTATGAGGTATGATGGTCAAGCTGCATTTGAAGGCCATGGATTTCAAGTGCATGTAGGTCCAAATAAGCCACAAAGTAGAGGTAATGTTGAGATAGTGAGTGCCAACCCGAACGATAAACCCAAAATTGAATTCAACTACCTATCAACTCCTCAAGATAAGCAGGACTGGCGCGATTGCATTCGTTTAACTCGAGAAATTTTAAGTCAACCAGCCATGGACGCGTTTCGTGGTGAAGAGATTCAGCCGGGAACTGATGTCACTAGCGATGAGGCCATTGATAAGTGGGTAAGAGAAAACGTAGAAAGCGCTTATCACCCTTCATGCAGCTGTAAAATGGGAGCACCGAGTGATCCTTTTGCGGTACTCGATGAAGCATGTCGAGTACGCGGGATTGAACATTTGAGAGTAGTTGATGCATCTGTTTTTCCAACGATACCTAATGGTAATTTGAATGCACCAACCATCATGGTAGCAGAGCGTGTTGCAGATATGATTTTAGGTAAGGAACTGGAAGAACCTGATAACCAACCAGTATGGATTGCACCTAACTGGCAAGATAAACAAAGGGCTAATGTCCCCAAAAGGGTGTCTTTGGAAGAAGGATCTATCTAATGTCTATGTATGGTGAACAAACTGGCTAATTGACATCTGACGTAAACACCGAAAGGTTTTTAGCTAAATATTAAAGGATTAATCATGGCGAAAAGAACGAAATTATTAACAATTATGGCATTTCTATCAGCATCAACTGCATATGCAAACTCTTGTGATACTGTGAGATTTTCTGATGTCGGCTGGACGGATATCACGGCAACAACGGCGTTAACAACTGAGCTATTAAATGGTTTGGGTTATCAAACTAAAATACAACTCCTATCGGTTCCTGTTACTTTTTCCGCTATGGCTAGCGGTGATGTCGACGTTTTCTTAGGTAATTGGATGCCGACAATGGAAGCAGATATTGCACAGTACCGAGAAGAAGGCGCAGTTGAAACTGTTCGTGCCAATCTAGAAGGTGCAAAATATACGCTTGCTGTGCCTAAATATGTCTATGATGCAGGAGTCAAAAGTTTTGCTGATTTAGCAAAACACGCGGACAAATTTCAAGGTCGAATATATGGTATTGAGCCAGGTAATGATGGAAATCGATTAATTCAGTCGATGATTGACAATAATAGGTTTGGCCTGAAAGACTTCAAGATGGTTGAATCAAGTGAAGCTGGCATGGTTTCACAGGTCTCGCGTTTTGCTCGTCGTAATAAATGGATTGTCTTTCTTGGTTGGGCACCTCATCCAATGAATGACAAAGTTGAGATGAAATACCTTGATGGAGGAGATGAAATCTTTGGTCCAAATTATGGTGGAGCAAATGTATACACTAATGTTAGAAAAAATTATTTGAATGAATGCAAAAACATCGGACAGCTTTTAAAAAACCTTGAGTTTAATCTAGAGATTGAAAATGAGTTAATGGAAGCCATTTTAAATCAGGATCAAACCCCTTCAAGAGCAGCGATTAAATGGATGAAGCAGCATCCTGATAGTGTTAATCAATGGTTAAAAAATGTTACGACACGCGATGGAAAAGATTCTAAAACTGCTTTACAAGCTTATCTGAATTCAAATGTATGAATGTAATTCATGATACTAAAACTTACATAACAAGGAGTTTATGGTGAGCTTTGTAACAGATAATAAATTACCTTTAGGCGATTGGTTAGAAATTGGTGTTGAGTGGTTAACAGATAATGCCTCCGGGTTTTTTGATTCGATTTCAATATTCTTAGAAACAATCATTCTCTTTTTTGTTGATACCTTTAAATGGATGCCACCAGCGTTACCTATTGTTATTACCGCTGCATTAGCTTGGTATCTACATCGAAGCGTTTCGTTAGTGGTTTTCATTGTATTAGCACTATTACTCATTTTAAATCTTGGTTATTGGCAGGAAATGCTTGAAACCTTTGTACTTGTGTTTGCAGCGACGACTCTCTCTGTTTTGGTGGGGGTTCCTATTGGAATTGTAGCGGCGCATCGACCTTGGTTGTATGCGTTATTACGTCCTGCTCTCGATTTGATGCAAACAGTACCTACTTTTGTGTATTTAATTCCGACGTTAGTGTTATTTGGTTTAGGGATCGTACCAGGTTTGATCTCCACCATTATTTTCGCTATTGCTGCGCCGATAAGATTGACCTATTTAGGGATTACGAAAGTGCCTGAAGAGTTAATTGAAGCGGGCAAGGCTTTTGGTGCTAGCCGATTGAAACTGCTAATAAAAGTTGAGCTTCCAGCCGCTATGCCCAGCATCATGGCAGGCATCACTCAATGTATTATGTTGTCTCTATCTATGGTAGTGATTGCGGCTTTAGTTGGTGCGGATGGCTTAGGAAAACCGGTTGTTAGAGCTTTAAATACGGTAAATATCTCTCAAGGTTTTGAAGCAGGACTAGCCATAGTATTGGTGGCAATTATTCTCGACCGTTTATGTAAAGCTCCCAATCAGAAGGAATCGTAAGATGGATGCCATTACTATTAGCAAACTTGATGTTGTGTTTGGTCACAAACAAAAAGAAGCATTGGCTTTGCTTGATCAAGGTTATTCGAGACAAGATATCATTGAAAAAATCCAACAAGTTGTTGGTGTACATCAAGTTTCTTTGGATATTAAGCAAGGTGAGATCTGCGTTTTAATGGGACTATCAGGGTCTGGAAAATCGAGTTTGTTGAGAGCTGTTAATGGACTAAACCGTATCTCTCGTGGGTCACTAAAAATAAAAGACGGAGATCATATGGTGGATATTGGAGGATGTAGTGAGCATACATTACGCCACCTCAGAACTCACCGAGTTTCAATGGTTTTTCAAAAATTTGCTCTAATGCCATGGTTGACCGTACTCGATAATGTCGCATTTGGTCTAGAGATGAAAGGGATCGACAAGTCTATTCGTCGGAGAAAGGCACGTGAGCAGCTTGATATGGTCGGTTTGAGTGAATGGGGAAATAAATACCCTCACGAGCTCTCTGGTGGTATGCAGCAGAGGGTGGGATTGGCCCGAGCATTTGTTATGGATACCGATATTCTCCTTATGGATGAACCTTTTTCTGCGCTTGACCCGCTCATTCGAGCGCAATTGCAAGATGAGCTCATTCAACTACAAAAAACGTTAAACAAAACCATTCTATTTGTCAGCCATGATCTAGATGAAGCTTTAAAGATAGGTAATAGGATCGCAATAATGGAATCGGGTCAATTGATTCAGCATGGTAAACCAGAAGAGATCATCCTAGCTCCAGAAAATCAGTATGTAGCTGACTTTGTCGCACATACTAACCCTTTAAATATTCTTAAAGGGCGTTCGCTTATGCAAGTAAAGTCTGAGCTTGAGCAGCAAGAAGATCGAGTGCTAGTCTGTGATGACAAACAGCTTTGGGTAGAACAACATTGTAAAGGGTTATCATTGGTAGATACCGATAAATCATTGGTTAATTGGAAGAGCGAATTAGAGCCTATTGATGAAAATACAGTAGTGCTAGCCAGTCCGGATATCACAATGAGAGAGGCCATTGAATTGAAACAACGGAGCAATTTGCCGATTTTATTGGTGGAAAATGATAAATTAGTTGGTGTACTCAATGACAATGATCTCTATCAAGCGTTACTAGGCAAGTATAAATCTAAGCAAGTGGCCTAGCTAGGTTGATTGGATTAATCTCGTATTTAAAATGATCGCCTTGGTTGTAAGTTCTATTTATTATTTTGGTAATAGTAGGGCCGCCTGACAGTAAACGATGAACTATTGTCAGGCCAATGGCGTTTCGCGACGTATGATTTTATAAAATAGGTTTCATTAAGCATATTGGATATTACGCTGTTTGTGCAGAGTAAGAGAGTGTAGAAGAAAGAGAGTTAGCTCAAAGAATCCTGCATTTTGAATTTAATTGAGTATAATTCAGGTAAATCAATAAGAAGAGATAAATTTAAATGAATCAAATAGCGATAAGATTAGTGAAGTTAGCGATAATTTGCGTGGTATTCTTCACTATATTTGACATCATTGCCTACGGTGAAATCACATGGATAAAAAGATGGTTCGGATTTTAAAGCAATTATTTTGGGATTGACATCGGTATAGAAGTTTGGAGCGGGCAGCGGGAATCGAACCCGCATCATCAGCTTGGAAGGCTGAGGTAATAGCCATTATACGATGCCCGCGCATCGAAAGGACGTGACTACTATGCCATAATACTCCAAAAAGAAAAGTCTTTTTTGAACATACATTTACTGGATGTTCAAAAATCACCCAAACTGATTGGCTATTAACCACACCTTCCTGAGAAAGCAAGATAAGCCGAAGTCTGATCAAGCAAGCGAATATACAGTTGTAAAAAAGTGACATTATAAATTGAGGGTAAATGCCGAGGGCTGTCTAAGCTACCGCGGTATATCAATTATTATGTTTTAAGCGCTTGCGTATATGACACTGCCACCTTTAATGGTATCGATTATAGCGCGAGATTCGCTTTGAGGTAGCGCTGGACATCCCCAGCTACGTCCAAGGTAGCCGTTCTTTTCAATAAAAGATGGATTCGCATAATCTGCACCATGAACAACAATATAGCGTTCGCGAGCTTTATCGTTCTTACCGTTACTCAATCCGTCAAGTCTTAACGAATATCCATTGGAACCGTAATAGGTTGAATCGGTTAAGAATGTACCTAAAGAAGTTTTTTTCGAATTAACGATATTAGAAAATTGCGTCGCAATTTTCTTACCACTATTTACGCCATGAGAAACATAGGTATTAAAAATGAGTTTTTTTTCAGAAATATCAACCACATAAAACCGCTTCTCTGTAGAGGGCTTACTGTAATCAATGATCGTTAGAAGCGATTTCTTTCTATTTGACGTTTTTTTGTAAGCCAAGTAAGCCTCTTTGAATAACTCAAAGTCGACGATACCTGATAAGTTAGCTTCTTTGTAAGTTTCTTCAACAAGTCGATCAGCCGACTTGACATTAGTTGATTTAGGTGAATGATTGGCAAAAGTGTTCATCGGTATGGAAAATGCAGTCCATACAAAAATAAAAAATAACTTTTTCATTAAATTTAACTAAACTCTGTGTGATTAAACCGTTGTCACTATTCAGTACATCCAAGAGTTAAGGTGAATAGCTTGCAAATAATTTGTATAATTATCACTTTTAATTGAGTCAGGCGATGGGTTACAAGTGTCCCCTGTATTCCAATAAACATGACTTAAAGCACTGAAATAAATAAGTTCAGCACATTTATTTGATGATTTTACAAATCCTTTAGTGCAAATATTAGCCTATTCTCGCTATTAATAAAACTATATCTAGTGATATTTATAACAATATATCTCTATTATTGTATTTAAATGAATATTTTCTATTTATTTTTCATATGGTTGAATTAGTAAATTTGTTGAAAAAAATTATCTTAATTAGTAACAAACTATGACAGATGTTACTTTGTTAATGATATGTTATTTTGATGCTATATTTTAACAAATAACCAAAATAAAATAACAACTGGGCGTTCGTAACAATATTTATTTAGAACTAATAACAATCAACATGTTTTCACTAGGTATTCTTAGTCGTTTGAAGTAGTGATATCGAAGGTATAGAGACGTGATATCATTACAGAGTTATCTTGTCGAGTATTGTGCCTCAGAGTAGGTAGTGCTAATTGCATTTCTGTTCTTAGAGCGCCACCAAATAGCTAATTGATTTTTATCCATTGGTTTACCAAATAGATATCCTTGAATAAAGTCACATTGATAAGATGAAATCCACTGATGCATTGTAGGGTGTTCGATTCCTTCTGCAGTTACTTTCTTATTTTGAGCATGACACAGGTCAATGATTGGTTTGATAACATGGCTGTTATTTGTTCTCATAAGGGTCAGTAGAAACTCACGGTCAAACTTGATCTTTTGTACGGGATACTGGACTAATTGAGTTAAAGTTGTATAGCCAGAGCCAAAATCATCAATCGCTAATTGATAACCTAATTTGGAAAGCTCATCCAATAAGCAAGTTCCTTTATTATCAGTCACATATGTTTCTGTAATTTCGATCTCAATATATTTAGTTGGGACGCTATATTGAACAGTTTTAGCATAGATGAACTCAGACATTGCTAAAGAATTAAGTTCGGCAGACGATAAATTAATGGAAAGGGTAATATCTTTATCAAAGATTGTTTTAAGAGCGTGATATTCGGATAAGGCATTGGCAAATACCCATTGGTCTATTTTTTCAAATAGACCACTTTGCTCTGCGATTGGAATAAATTCTTTTGGGGAAACCACGCCAATATCGTCTGACTCCCAACGTAATAGTACTTCCAAACCTCTAACTTCTTTGGTTTTTGCATCTAAGTACGGTTGGAATAGCAGAAAAAAACCTTTTTCTACATTCTTCTGTCTTAAAGCATGTTCTATGTATGCACGTCTTTGTGCTTGTATATCGAGCAGTGCTGAATAGAATTGATACTGGTTTTTTCCTGCTCGTTTAGCTTGATACATTGCAGTATCTGCACAAGATATTAGTTTATCAATTGTTTTTCCGTCACGAGGGTATTGGGCTATTCCCACACTTGCAGTGACAGAAAGAGATGCGAATGATGGATGAGTTCGAAATTCTAAAAGTTGTTGCGTAAAGTTTTCCAGATGTGCAGTTGCTGTCAATGTGGAACTACACAATATCGAAAATTCATCACCAGATAAACGTGCGCTAAAACAGGCAGAATTGTGTATTTGTGTATAGACTTTACAGAGCTTTTTTATATGGGATGCAAAACTTTTAAGTAATTTATCACCAGCATCATGTCCGAATTTATCGTTGATACATTTGAAATTGTCTAAGTCAATGTAGATCAACCATAAGTTCTCCGGAGGAGCACTGAGCACTCTTAATGCTTGTTCATTAAATTTATGTCGGTTAGCGAGCTGGGTTAAATGATCAGTTTCTGCAAGATACTTGGTTTTATGGTAAACCTGATTAAGTTCATCATAAATATTAAAGAAACGCGAAGACAGTCGACCAATTTCATCGTCTATCAATAATTTATCAATATTTTTTCGCTTCTTCGATTCTATCTCTTGTAATTGGTTATCCAAGTTAGAGACAGGGCTGAGTATATAATGATATAGAACCAACACGATAAGACCAATCGTTATGATAGAAGCAACTCCAAAACACCAAGCGAGTTCTAACCATACTTTGTCAACTTTTTCCCACATTAAGTACTCTGCTGGAGATAAAATTGCGTAAAGATTTGGCATGAGTTCAATTGTTTGGGAAAGAGGTAAATCTAAAAAGATCGGTCTATCAGAGAATGTAATAACACTATGAGTCTCAAACTCAACAACGTGTTTTATTGCGTTAAACTCGTCTAGTGATGCGGAAACAATGATGTAGAATACATTTTCTGGATCGAAATGTTGCGCTGTCTTACCCGTCTTCTTATCAAAAACTTGGTATTTAAGTAAGATCGTTTGACCACTAGAATTGTATATGAATCCAGTATGTTCTGACGATTTCTCTAGAGTGTGATCCTGTCGGATGTAGTTTAGAATTTTCGGATCAAGCTCACTTCCTGGATCAAAATACTTATTATCGGTATAGTAAATCAAGTTTTGCTTGCCATCTAAAATAGCCATATTGGCTTCACCGTTATAACCGTAACTTAGTACACTTGCTGATTCTCCGAGTCGTTGCCAAAGTCCTTTTTTATAAGGGTCATCATCTTTAGTTATCTTATCTTGATAAAAGAAGTAATCTTGAAATGCATTGCTTTTATACATGGTGTAGGCATAGGTATTGACAAAAGTATTAGCTTGATGAAATTGCCCTGCAAGCTTCTCCATTTGGAGTTGTATATAGCTATCCTCCCTTTTTATTAGTGCGACTTTTTGAATACTGTAAATGATATAACTGGAAACTAAAGCACTAATCAAAACCACAGGAGCGACAAGCAAAATAACTCTATTGCTTAATTTCATGTGTTTTTCCGCTGACGTTTTATACATATTGCCACTCTGTACCCAAAGCATTTCAGCTCAGCCTTCTTTGAGGCTGTTTTAGCTAAGTTTATGCCTGTTATTACTTGGGGTAGAAAGTGAACATACATTGAGCTTTTATATTTTTATTGACAAATTGTAAGGGGCTGTTTTTATGAAGTCAGTTGTACTTCTTATATTTGTGATGCTGTTGCCTTTTTTGATAAATACTAGGGATTATTGTCTCAAAAATCATAAATTATCTTGATAATATTACGGTTTTATGTATAAAGTCGAAATGAATAGATCTAATACATTGCTATTTAGATTTTTATTTAATTAATTCATCAATTATTGGGCAGTTTTGCTGTTCGTTCCCTGGGCAGGAAGAAATCCATTGTTGCAGTTGCGCTTTAATATCGATTAAGTACTCTATTTGAGCTTCGATTTCTTGAAGCTTTTTACAGGTACGTACCTTCACTTCACTGCTTGTTCTCATCGGGCTGTGCGCTAACTCGACCAAATCTTTGCATTCCAGCAGAGAAAAACCAGCTTTTTTTGCCCGATAAATGAGATTAAGTTCTCCGAGCTGTTTGTCTGTATATTGACGATAACCGGAGGCGTTGCGAGTTGGTGAGGAGATTATGCCTTTTTTTTCGTACAGTCGAATTGACTTTGCCGATAATCCAGTTCTTTTTGCTATCACACTAATATTCATGTCTGTTTCATTTCTAGGTAACTTATGCTGATCACGGCTGAATTGCTGAACAAACGAAAAGAAACTGAGCCGCTGTTTTTTGCCGAGATAATCACACTTGGTTCTTTATAACCTGTCAGTGTTGTGAGCACTAACGGGGTGAGCTCCGTCCTTATTTTTCTGAGCCTGTAGCGTGTTTATCTCGACCAATAATGAATTACTAGGGTACTAGGGAAGATAATCATTACTAATTACTTGATTGAGCTTCTCGGCGCATTTTAGCTAGAAAGTAAACGTTAACACAGGCAATAAAACCGTTAGTCAGGACTACAGGCCAAGAGTCAATCATCAAACCATAAGCGGTGAAAAGAGCACAACCAATAAAGTTAAGGATACGAAGTTTGATGATATCTTTCATGGTTAGTGAAATAGCAACCATGATGGATGCAGCATAGCCTAAAATTTCAACGGCATTGATTTCCATTAGTGAGCTCTCTTAAATCTGCTTATGTAGTTAAATGCCATTCTTCTCGTCATGAGAACAAAGTCGGCAGCCTTGCCTGAATGGTTAATTCTATTTGTAATTAATTATAACAATGGAAAAAACCTGATGGAAGGGTCAAGAAAAGGTTAAGAGAAGGTGAGCGATTACGCAAACGTTTAAATAGAAAAATTTTAATTATGTTCAAAGCTGATTAGCCCTTTAAGAAAAAAGTTTTGCTAGCAAGTCTCGTTCTTCATTTGTTAGTAGCTGGGCCTTTTTGTGACTCAAAGTACGGCTAATCTCATTTTGTAAAGATTTTAACTGACTGGTCGTTAACCCTTGGAGCATAGCTTTTAAATCGTTAAATTGTTGTGTTTTCAATGGAGTCTCCCAATACTACTCAGTTTACTAACCTTTGGACATATTGTTGAGAAGAGAGATAGCACTCTAACATCATTTTACGATCATAGAGTAAGTAGTAAACACAGTTTTCAAGTTAAGCGTACGTTATTTCAATGTCAGATTATTATAAAGTTAACGACTACGCTTAGTGATAGTTTCTATGAATGCGTGATGATGAGTGTTTACTTGGGAAAATATTACCGCTTAACGCTACTCCAGTGTAGAGGTTCATTATGATAATGAATTTTGATGGGTGAATTTGGGGACTAAAGCATGAAGCTCCGGAAGCATATGATAGATAAGATGTAACTGCTGTAAAACCATTTTTGCGGAGTGCTCATCATCTTCTCTCCACTCGCTGAGACGGAGATCTAAGTCATGCTCTTCTACTGGGACAAGCTTAAACTGTTCACTCGGATGTTTTAATTGTTTCTCTAACTGCTCTAAGTGCTGATGAATAGAGCCGTATGTATCTGAAATGAGGTGATGGATAGATTCATCTTTTATCCTAGTTCGGTGAGCACCTAAAGCTGAAATGTAATTTAGCATTGCATGATTGATGGTAAGAAAGCGAAAGCTTTCGTCGACCGCAGTTTGGTATTTATCTGGCTCAGCTAGCATGGTGTGGACTGCTGAGGATAAATTTGCATCGGTATTATGCGCATGTCGTCTTGCAATTCGATAACTTAAACTATCTTTTTTACCAATACGATATTGTGCGATGATTTGGCCTAAATAGACTTTATTGGCTTCGATAGCATTAGCCATGACTTTAGGCAGTCTTTTGGATTGCCAGTCTGGAAGAATAGTCGTAACAGCAATAACGGCTAAAATACATCCAATTAATGTATCAGCTAAACGAGGCAAAACTACAGCATAACCTTCACCTAACTGGTTAAACAAAAATAAAACAAGTAAGGTAATAAATCCTGTCGCGTAGCTGTAGTTATTGATTCGAAAAGCAAAAAACATAACGCCAGATAAGACAATAAAGACTAACTGGCTTTCTTGTGAGGGAAAAAAGGTCAGTAGTGGGACCCCAATAAGCAGCCCTGTAAATGTTCCGATAATTCGTGCTGTTAGCTTTTGTCGAGTTGCGCTGTAGTTGGGTTGGCAAACGAACAACGTAGTTAACAAAATCCAGTAACCATGATCGATATTAAAGGCTCGTATGATTGCATAGCCTGTAGTAAGCGCTAATGACATACGTAAAGCGTGACGGAATAAGAGTGAGTCACGGTTGAAATTCGCCATAATTCGTTGCCACATTCCTCTTAGCGTTCGTGGGTCAGAGTCGTCCAGAGTTCCTTCTTCTAGTCGTTCTGCGTCGGGGTTATTGATATTACTGAGCTGCTTTTCTACAGTTGCTAAATTATTAAATAAATAATTCAGTTGGAACAACAGACGTTGCCACTGAGGATGCTGTTGTTGTTCAAGGTAAATAAGAGCATTTTGAAGCTCGTTAAGAGCAAGAAGAGATTGTTCAGAGTGATTGTACTCATGACCTAGACGAATAGCCTGCGCAATTTCAAGACAAGCTTGAGCTTGTGATTGTAATAAATACTTAAAACGAAAAAGAATATCCGAACGTTCGAACTCTTTCACAAGATCTTGGTAGCGATAATGGCTTGAGCTTATCCGCTCGTGAATGTCCTGTGCAATAAAATAAAGGTTGAGAAAGCGGTCGCTAGGGCCATCAATATGACCTCGTTTAGAGCGATTGAGTAAAGTCGTTTTACATGTATTAAGAGCGTGAACAGTAGTGGAATTGAAATTAGCGACATCAAGACGTATCCCTTGTTGGCTTAAATTCGCTCTTGGATGAAAAAATTTAGCTTTTGCATCTAGGTAAAGGGCTGTTTGTTGAAAAACGGTAGCTAAGCTTTGTTGTACGGGTTGTAATGGCCAAAATATTTTCCAAATCATAGATATGGCATAGTACCAAGCGGCGCCGCTAAGTAAGAGTGTGGGTTGGAGCCAGATTGTCGTCCATTGTTGGACGCCGAGCATGGTGTAAATTGCGATTATTAAGGAGCCAAAAGCAATATTGGCATACTTAGGCCCTATAGCTCCAAGCATGATAAATCCAAACGTAGAAAGAAAAAGCCCGCTTCCAAACAGCCACGGACTATCAAAAAGGATCTCAATGGAGAAAGCAGCAATAGCAAAGCATAGGAAGGTTAATAGCAGTGCTTTTAGCCTGCCACTAAAGCTATCATCACTTTCTGCAATAGCGGCGGCAATTACACCTAGAATTAATGGGGTAATATAAGCATGTTCACCCAAATACCAAGCAGGGACGACGACACCGAGTAGGGTAATCAATATGAGAACGCTATAATTGATAGTTTGATTAAACCAATAGAGGCGAAATTTTAAAGCAGATAGCACAGTGATTCTTCTATCATTTATGGAGACGGCTTAATTTTAACAAATTTCTATTCTGTTCCCAAGGTAAGTTGATTAGTTGATAAAAAACGCTCACAAAAATTCAATCTAATTTCTTAATTAGGATACAAAACTACCTATTTTGAATAGGTGAAATCTTAATAAATAGAGAAGTCACCGAAAGGGAGTAAGGACAAGCCAAGTTGTTTAAGAAAACATCACACATGATTGATATCTTAAACATCTTCTACAATTTGGCCGTTTAAGATGATATAAAATGACAACTTTTGACTAATAAGGCATTACTTCCATGCAGCTTTCTGCCTCAACTAAAGCACGATTTTTCATTCAAAATGAGTATTATCAAGTTAAAGTTAGTGATAACAGTGTTTTATTAAGTTCGAATGGTAGTGATGAACGTATTCCTTTTACCGTCTGGAGTGGTAAAGTTGTCGTAAGGCGTGGTTTACTTTGGAGCTCTTTACAATTCTTTGCTCATCAACAAGAAGGAAAGCAGCAAAGTTGGCTTGTTCAAGGTCTACCGTGGCAGCAATGTCGAGAATTTGCTGCTCGAGCTGTCAAACAATATCAGGATTGGCATAATCAACAATGTTCTAAGTTGCTAGAATACTTACCGCGTTGGGAAAAAAGTCTATCGGAACTTAAGCACTTACCAATCTATTTATCTACTTCAAAAGTGGATGCTTGGATAGAACAAACAAAGGCTGATTTTTGTCAGATACAAACCAGTTTGTTAGAAGCAAAGATGCACCTCCCAAATCGAATCAAAGAAATTGATACTTGGCTTACAAATACAGAGCAAGCAATTAATGAACGTAATCTTAATTGGTTATCAAGTGAACGTGAAAAGTGGGCTTCATTATTTGATAAAATAGAATCCTCTCCGCTCAACTTTTCTCAACAGCAAGCTGTTCTTCTAAATAATGATCATAATTTAATACTTGCAGGTGCGGGATCAGGTAAAACCAGTGTTTTAACTGCTCGAGTCGCTTATTTACTTCAAAGTGAACAAGCCCATTCAGAAGAGTTGCTAATGCTTGCTTTTGGGCGTGATGCCGCAAGCGAAATGCAGTCTAGGTTGAAGGAAAAAGTAGGGACGATCACTGAAAAAGTTAGTGTGAATACATTCCACCAGCTAGGGCTTCATATCCTCAATCAGGTTGAATCTCAAAATGTAGAGATTAGCCCGCTTGCAATTGATGAAAACCAAAGAACAGCTTGGTGTATTGACTGGCTGAAAAAACATTGGATGACTCCGGCGAACTTTAAACGTTGGCAGAAACATTTGGACAAATGGCCAATTGCTTATTTAAAAGGAGATGATGAACTAGGAAGTCATTCTGAAAACCCTAAGTTGATTGCTTGGTTAGATACCCAAATTACAAAATTGGCTGCGAGCGGGTTGAACAAAAAGCAAGTGCAGCAAAAGCTACTTAATCATCAAGAAAACACACGACTTAACAGTGAACTTACTTTATGTTGGCCATGCTTTACTGCTTGGCAAAAAATGTTAAAGGAAAGCAAGCAAATTGATTTTCCAACCATGATCAGTCGTGCTACAGATTATGTAATGAAAGGAAAATTTATTTCTCCTTGGCGATTTATTATGATAGATGAATATCAGGATATCTCGCCGGATCGACTGGCACTTATAGAAGCTTTATGTACATCAACAGATAAGCAATCCGGGGCAACCTTATTTGCCGTTGGAGACGATTGGCAGGCTATTTACCAGTTTGCTGGAGCTGAAGTAGATCTTACAACAGAGTTCCAGAGTCGCTTTAGATATTCAACGGTACATCAACTTGATACAACGTATCGGTTTAATGATAAAATAGGTATTGTTGCCAACACTTTTGTACAAGAGAATCCAAGACAAATTCCGAAAGTTCTGAGTAGCCATAAACAACGTAAGCAAAAAAGTGTTTATATTGCACCGAGTAATCAAGTTGAAAAAATATTGGATCAACTGAATCATCAAGCTAAAAAGGTGCGTACAGTTTTATTGCTTGGACGTAATCATTACCATAAACCTGAACTTTACGATGAGTGGTTAAGTCAATTCTCTCAATTAAACATACAGTTTATGACTTGCCATGCGAGTAAAGGTAAAGAAGCTGACTTCGTGATCATTTTGTCAGTTAATGAAGGGCAATTTCCTGCAAAGAAAAAACATCAACATATCGATAGTGCATTGACAGGAACAAGCGATCATTTCCCTTATGCTGAAGAGCGTCGTTTATTTTATGTTGCATTGACCCGCGCTAAAGAGCGAGTTTGGATCACACATACAGGCTCTGGCTCCAGTTTTGTTCACGAACTTAGTGATGGTAACTATCCTGTCGTTATTTCTAAGTCACTATAGAAGCTGTTTAGGAATAACTAAGGGTAAACAGCAAACTAGACTGGTCAGCTATTTTTGATAATCTAAGCTAGCGTTTAAATTCGTTTTGCGAGATATGCATGATAATCTGGAATTTCGATATTTACTTCTTTATCTATTAAGGAAGATGAAAATAGAAATTGCGCTGAAGCTTGATTGGTGGCTACGGGGATGTTCCAAACGCTGGCGATTCTGAGTAAAGCTTTAACATCGGGGTCATGTGGCACAGAGTTTAATGGGTCCCAAAAAAATACCAAAATATCAATTTTTCCTTCTGAGATCAGTGCGCCAAGCTGTTGATCTCCTCCCATTGGGCCACTGATAAGGCTATTGATTTCAAGGCCAACTTCTTTACCTAGGATGTGTCCAGTAGTTCCCGTAGCATAGAGTGTATGTTGTTTTAACTTTCGCTTGTTTTCTTTTACCCACTGAAGTAGAGCTGGTTTGCAGTGATCGTGAGCGACAAGAGCGATGTGTTTACTAGCGGACATGGTACGAGTGGTTTTATTCATTAGATCCTTCCGTATATAAAAGTGACATAATTTCCATTTTAGTTTAAGGAGAGAGTGGGCTGACATTGAAAATAGGTCGATACTCTGAAGGCGACAAAGAGCTTTCAATAGTGTGTTTTGACAAACTATCAGGTGTCAGTGGTTGAATTGGCAGAGATATTTGCTCTTGGTAAGCCTCTCCTCGTAAATATTGCAGCGCCTGTATCACAGAGGTTCTACCTTGTTTGACCATATTATCAGTCGCCGCAAATTGTACTTTATTACGGATCAATCCTCGATAAATACCATGACTTAAATAAACAGAGACCAAGCCAACTTCTTTTGCTTTTTGACTTGTTCTTAGTTCACTTATCGCTGCTTCAATCGCAACAGCACTGCCAACAATGTAATCAATGTTATCAGTGTCGATAATGTGCTGAATCAAGTTCCGCTGTAATTCTTTGTCATTGTCGGCCCAATAGGTGTATTTAACTTTGATATCAGAATTTTTAATGGCTTCGGTAATCCCTTCGGTAACCGGTTTAGTACCTCCTTTTGTACGAGGTCCAAGCAATAAAGCAATATCTGTTCGACCGGAGCCTTTTGGGTGTTTCTGTGCTAGGTATTTGCCGACTTCATGCCCCATCCAATACCAATCAATACCCACCTGACCTTTGAGGTATTTCTTTTGGCTGCCGTCAAGGTTTAATTTATTGACAATCGTAAAAACAGGTATGCCACCAACTAGTGTTCCAAGGTTATTTTTAAAAGCATCAGGGCCAACAGTACCTAATAAAATGGCATCTGCGCCCCATTTTTGACACAGAGCAAGTTGCTCTTCCTGCCGTGATTTATTGTGGTATCCACCAGATTCCATGATACGTAATTTTATCCCACGTTTTTCAGCTTCAGATACCATTCCATAATTGATAGATAGCCAGTAAGAGTCTTTTAAATGAGGGTAAATGGCGCAAAGTTTCTCAGCTGATGCTGAAGGTACTAAAATAATAAATAACAATGATAAGAAAAAGTGTCTAAAAAGCAGGCAAACTCGATGGTTATTTTTATACATTGGGTAAACTTTACAAGGATATAATGGTAAATAATATAAAATATAACGTAATATTGTCTTTAACACGAACATTCAGGTTAATTAAATATGTTATTAGCTACCGCAAACATTGGTCGTAAACTGTTATTGTCATATATGGCAATGGCGATGCTAGTGATGGTTTCTGCATTGATCGGTGTCTCTGGCTTTTCTTTGGTGGCAAAAACGGAAAAAAATGTCGTTGATTCAGCGATACCAGCAATGATGGAAGCTCGTCAAGTTTCAGAACTCAGTGCTCGGATTATTTCATCAGTACAAATGCTATCGAGTGCGAAAAATGAAAAAGAGCGACAAGATGCCGGGCATAACTTATTTGCTCAGCTTGAATTACTGTTGTCTCATATTGAAGAATTAGGCGATGAATCTTTCGATTTTGCCTTAGTTAAAACATTGGAAAAAAATGTCCAAAATATTATTAATAATTTGGCAGAGTTAGGGATTTCTGTAGAGCGAAAATTATGGTTGTCAAAGGAAAGGTCTGTTTTTATCAATGAGATGAGAGTCCTCGCTAAAGAATTGGAACAACTTACACGAACACAAGTTCAAAACACAGCGACAATTTCTGTTGCTAACGTGACACACATTTATGAATTATTGAATAAGAAGAATACTGAAGAAATATATCAAGCTTTGGATAATTTAGTTGAAGTAGATTTGGATTTAGCGGAGCGTTTACATGAACTGCATTTGCTTGCCTATAAAATACTTAATCAGATTGAAGAAGCAAATACTTTAAAAGATGAACAACAAATAAAAGCTGCTCAAAGTCAGTATGAGAAAAATCTAAAAATTATGGACAGACGAGTAATGGCAGTTGAAAACCCTACTCGTTCAGAACAAATGGCAGAAATACTATCAGAATTGAGTAAGCGACAGTTGGTTTACGCAATTTTAAAGCGTCAATTTGATAATGAAGAACATGCCAATAACTTGATGCAGCAAACGTTAACGCTATTTACAGAACTCAATAACACTGTAAATAAACTGGTTGATGACGCAAATAAAACGACATTAGTTGCAGCTGACGATCTGACAAATACTTTAAAATTTGCTCAATGGTCACTGACATTAATCTCCATCATCGGCTTAGTGATTGTATTTATAATCCTTTGGAAGGTAGTCTATGTTTCAGTCATTAAACGCTTAACAGAATATTCTGCGGCGTTACTGTCGGTTGCACGTGGTAACTTAGCTGTAGAGTTAGAGATCAAAGGAAACGATGAACTCGCACATATGGGGCGTGCCATTATTACAGCTCGAAATACGGCAAAAGCATTTAAAGTGGTTGCTGAGAGTGAAGCTAGAGCAAAACGTGAATTACAAGAGCATAAAGCTGCTTTGGAAGAGTTGATTGAACAGCGAACTTCAGAGCTCAAACTCGCTAACTACCGGCTAAATGAAGAAGTTCTCAATCATGCCAAAGCACGTAACGCTGCAGAACAAGCAAACCGTGCAAAATCGGCTTTTTTAGCAACAATTAGCCACGAAATCAGAACACCGATGAATGGAGTCCTGGGTACAGCGCGACTGTTAATTGATTCAGGCTTAAATTCCATTCAAGAAAGATATGCTGAAGTTATTAACCGTAGTGGCAAAAACTTACTTGCTATACTAAATGATGTTTTAGATTATTCAAAAATTGAAGCTGGCCACCTAGAAATCCGAAACTTAGGATTTGACCTCCACCAGATGATTGAAGACACTTATCAATTGATGAGCAGTAGAGCACAAGAAAAAAGCTTAATGTTCACTTACCACATTGAGGACAATGTTGGTCAATATTGGAAGGGTGATGTTATACGATTAAGTCAGGTCTTAAATAACTTGGTTGGTAACGCAATCAAATTTACTGAACAAGGGAAAATCAATATTCAAGTTCAGCTAAACCCCAAAAGTTGTTCAGAAGTACTTTTCGAAGTTATAGATACGGGTATTGGTATTGCTCATATCGAGCAGAAAAATTTATTTGACCCATTCACTCAAGCGGAGGGAGGGGCTAATCAGATGGGAGGGACTGGTCTAGGGTTAGCGATCAGTCGTCGCATAATACAAGCTATAGGAGGTGAGCTAAATCTTGAATCTGCTCGAGGAGTAGGCAGCCGTTTTTGGTTCTCTGTTCCACTTGAAGTGAGTGAGCCTATTGAAACCGGAACAACGACACATAGTAATGAATTTATTCGTGCTAAAGTTCTGCTTGTCGAGGATAACCCAGTCAACCGATTAGTTGCTGAAGGATTCTTACTTAGTTTAAATCACGAAGTAGTGATGGCTGAAAATGGTGCTCAAGCCGAAGATATCATAATGGCTGAAGCCTTTGATATTGCACTAGTGGACATTAACTTACCAGATTGCAATGGCTCAGACTTAATTCATCGTTTAAGGGATATTGACTTAAAGAGAAAAGGTGGAAGTACGTCTTCATCTATTCCTATGGTCGCTGTTTCGGCTCAAGTTTTTGCAGAAGAAGTAGAAAACTATTTGAATTCAGGTTTTGATGGTTACTTGCCAAAACCAGTAGAAAAGGAGGCGCTAGCATCATTGATTTTTAGTATGTTAGAGGGTAAACCTTTATTGTTACCTCAAGAGAAGCCTCCCGTAAACGAGGAGGGTAATACATGTGCATATCTTGTACCTACAACACTTGGAAGTGCGCTGGGAAAACCTGTTGGCAAGGAACAAATGAAGATGTTGATTAACCCTGAAGTCGTAAAAGCAGATATGCAAATATTGGGTCAGACAAAAATGCAGCACATTATTGAATTATTTGAAGAAAGTAGTGTTGAAACTCTAGATGAATTAGAGCATATGCTCGCCAAAAAACAACCAATTATAATTAAGGATTTAGCACATAAGCTTAAGGGGAGTGCAGGTAGCTTGGGGTTACAGGTGTTAATGGACTATTGCCAGTATATCGAAGCTGCTGATGAACCTTTGGCTGCCTATTTAGAAACAAAAAATGATCTGCGCGATCTTTTTAACCAATCGTTGCTTGAACTTAAAGCGTTATTGAAATCTACACCTAAGTGACTGAAAATATAGTTGCTACGCTAGCGAACTTATCTTGAGAGATGGGAAAGGCGCTGAAAGCTTTTGTGAATGGAACCTCCGACGCAAGGTCGGAGGTTTTTTATTTGGTCGTTTCTCTTTGCCACTCGAACTGAGTGTTGATGGCACAGGGAGCATCCTCAGATGGATGCTCAAGTTTGCCGTGTAAGTATTCGAGTTGGTGTTCTAAAAGATTGACCGTATCATAATCATTTTCAGAACAAGCAACAAAGAGTTGCTGTTCTAGAACTGAAATAGTGTCTCGGATACTCATGAGAACCCCCTCTTGATCATCATGATTCTCAACAGGAGTATAGAACCTCATGTGGAGTAATATAGAGCAGGTTTTGAGTTAATTGATAAATGTGATCTTTATCTCGTTTTGATAGGAAGGTGATTAAAACTCTTTCTGTGACACGTAACATACTGAAAATGGAAGGTTTAAATGGTTAAAAACACCTATCCAACGCAATTGGTTGTCTTGGAGTTTATCACCTGGGCCTTTGACTTCAATCCATTTAAATTTGCTTTCTTTAAAAGCAATTAGATCAGGCATACCATTACGATAAAGTCTTAAATCACTTAGCTGAATCTTAAAAAGTTTGATTAATGTATCACAGGGTATATGAGTTAATGCTAGACTAATCAGTTCTTTAGTGAGATATGACCATTGAACAAGCGGATTACTGATACCCTGCTTTAGAATAAAAATATTTAGTAAATGTTTTATTTGACCTTGATGAAGATCATTGAATGATTTTTCTATCATCGACTTTCGCTTAACAGTAAAGCTTTCGTGATAAAAATCAAGTGGGCGAGACTGGTAAGGATTAATGAATGCTCCTTCAACAGGAGAGTAAATTGCGTCCCAAATTGTTAAACCAAGTAAGCCATTTAAAAGTGTATTTTCAGTGTAAAAAACAGTCCAGCCTAAAGATTCATAATGATTTTTAACTGATAACTCAACACGTTGTTTTGATAAATCAAGCTCAATATGTTCAGAGTGATACGCGGGTTTACGGTAGTGAACTTTGGATAACCCTTGCTTTCGTCGTGCGCGTTGATCCAATTTTTTTGCTATCTCGAGCTCAGAGACATCAAGTGGATGATTGAGCATTTCACTGACCAAATGGGTAAAGTGCTCATTCTGATCTAACTTATCGTGAATGCGGGCTTGACGTTCTCGACTTGGAGGTAATGAGGTTTGGCGGAATAAACTTAATGCGGTATCAAAATAGCCCAATCGTTCATAATCACGAGCAATACGATTTATCAACTGTTCTCTTTTACGGTCTAAGTAATTGTGATTAATGGCTTCGGGCAGCGAGTTAATGAGTTGCTCAAGGTTAGAGACCTGTTTTCGGTTGCTCTGAAAATAAAGATCAGACAGTGAACCGAGTAGCATGAGTTGTTCTACTTGTTGCCTATCATCAAAAAATCGTAATGTTTTACTTAATGGATAGCTTTCAAATCTGTGTACGCCGATATCAGTTAAAACAAACTGACTAAGATCTTGTCGTGCATTAGCAAAAAATAGTGTTAGTAGAACCTCGATAATATGAGCTGAGTTCAACTTAATGATTGTAAAATCAAGAGTATCCAAGTGTTTAAAGGTTTGCTCACTAAGGCTCTCAATTAAGTTGTTTTTTTTGAGGGTCCTTGGTAGTTGAGGAAAAATGCGCAAGATTTCTGGTTTAGTTAATAACTGAGATGCAAGCTCACGATTTGATAGGTGAGGTGATAGTTCGATAAACTTCAAGTGTTCTAGCTCAAACAGACAAGCTTGAAGATCATCAATTTCATGATAATTAAACTTATCGCTCCGGAAAAAAGTCCCTTTTCTACTAAGTAGTCGAACTAAAAGGCATTGAGCATGGTGGGATAATTGATGAAAATGCGAAAACCATTGCTGTTCTTCAACGGTTAATAGGTCCTGATACCAAGTAGATGTGTGATGGAGCAATTTATAGAAGTTGCTTAGATAATAATCAGGAGCAAGTTCATTAATATTATTCATAGTCAGATAAAAAAGCTTAACTTATTATAATAGGTTAAGCTTTTTATTGCTCAAATCAATGTTTATCGCATAGATCTTAAAAATCTGTGGCTTTAAGCATTTTTGAGTTTTGTAATTTTAGCTTCTGATAATGGCTTAGTGATTAATGCGAGAATAATACACACTGCCATCATCGCTGCAGAGATAGTGTAAGCTAATGTATAGCCCTCACCATTTGCGACTGATAGTCCTACTACGGCAGCACCGATAGCACCACCGATACCCCATGACGTGTATAATACACCATAGTTAGTACCGTAGTTTTTAAGGCCATAAAACTCAGCAGTCAACGTAGGAAATACAGCTAGCAGAGTGCCGTAGCTAATTGCTGCAATGGCAGTACCGATGATCAATGTAAATTCAGTATCGAATGCTGAGAACAAAACCATATTGATGCCTTGGAGAATGAAAGCAAGTAATAGCGTTCGAACACCACCAATCTTGTCTGCTAGGATCCCAGCAGCAACTCGGCCTCCAGAATTAAAGATAGCAAGAATAGAAGCTAAGTAAACCGCATTTGGTAGACTCGCTTGAACCGTCGCAATTGTCGTAATGTTACCAATGATCATTAATCCAACAGACGCAGCTAATGCATACATAATCCACAAAGCGTAAAATTGTGGTGTTTTAAGCATATCTTTCCATAAAAGATCTTGGGTGTTTTTTAGTATTTTAGCCGTTTGCCCTTGCTTCAACTGTGGTTCAGTTGGTTTGAAGCCTGCTGGTGGATTGTTTATAGTTGCAGCTAACGGTACTGCGACAGCAAGAATTCCAATACCAAGTATAATAAAGCTAGTTTGGATGCCCATGCTATTGATTAATGCTGCTGTAAGAGGTGCCAAATAGATGGCCGCTAGTCCAAAGCCAGCTGCGATAATACCATTAACCATTCCTTTCTTAGAGGTATGAAACCACTTCATCGCTGATGGTGACAGACAGGCATAGCCAAAGCCAATACCAGCACCAGTGATAATGCCGAAAGTAATATTAAGCATCAATGGTGAATCAACAAATCCAGATGCAATCATACCTAATCCAGTTAGAGCGGTACCTAGTATTAGAATAAGACGTGGACCCATTCGATCTTGTAAAACCCCGGCGACCAATAAACAAATTGAAAAAGTAATGGTTGCGGTCGCATAAGGCGCAGATGCTTCTGCAGCACTCCAGCCAGATTCAGTTACTAAGGCTTTGTTGAAGACACTCCATGCATACAGGATGCCTAAACAAAGGTTGATACAGAACCCTGCCAACAGGATGCGCATCGCTTTATCAATCTTGTTCATGTTTAATCTCAGTTATATCTCTTGCTGATAAGCTAGAGGTGTTAAAAAGAGGGGTGGTAAAAATAAGTTTTCACAAATGAGTTCAAACCTAGATTGGCGCGGATTATAACCAATAAGCTGCCGAATGGAATCCTTTTATTAAACTTTAAAACAAAAATAATCTGATTTAATGAATTTTTGTAAATTATTTGTTGCCTATGTTTTTGTTTTGTTTTTTATTTTATTGGCAGTCATATTAAGTATTTTAGTGATTATTTATAAATAAGACATTTAGTGAGCTTTAGGGCGTTAATGAAACAAAATGTTTCAATTTTTTTGTTAACAAAATGTATAACATTAAATTATAAACAAGCTCCTAGTACACTTTTTTAGTTAAAAATATCTTTTTTTGTAAGCAGATGTGGTTGTTTTGTTTGTCTAATGTTAATTTTATTTTTTTTAAAGAGAATGATGAAAAAATAAACTTGAATTTATGAATTATATCCGTCACATTATGTGGAAATTGAGTTTTCAATATTGAAAGGGTGCTTTCAACTTTATCAGAGGTAATAATGAAATTAATTTTGATCGTATTGTCTTCTATCTTGGCTGGCGTTCTATCAGCTGGACACTTTCACTCTTTTTTATTTGGTTTTACGGTAGCTGTTTTAGCTGTAGGAAGTTGTTACTGGTTTACATTCCGTAGCTCTCTATTCCCTGAATTGGCCTTGTTTTTGTTGATTTGTGGTATGTTATCAAAGTTAGCGATCACTATTTCAGGTGTAGCATATGGCCTATCTCAGCAAATAATTACCTCTCCTATGGTGTTTGCTTTGTCTTACTTGTTTTTCTCAATTACAGTCACTTATTTGTGGTTCAGCTATAGGGAAAATAAAGAATCGATGAAAGAGGCAAGGACAGGAATTGCTCAACAAGCGACTTTAGGAAATGATTTAAGAACCCAAATAGCCTAGTGCAGTTAGTTGTCTATTTTGGATACATGAATATATACAATAATGAATTGAAGCCGCTTTTAAAATTGAAAATAAAATCGCCAGCTTGAGCTGGCGGTTGTTCAATTGAATCAGACCTAAGGTAGGTCTTTTCTCCAAGGTGTGGTAATGCTACTTCCTTGTAGAGAGATCTTAATATTTTCAAGCTTACTTAAATCAATCGTCTCATAATTTTTCAGTTTAATGGTCCAATTCGACATTAAACTAGGCTTAAATGTATAACTCTTAAACTCTTCTTCTAAGTTTCCATCCTGATTAATATTATGAATGTCTCCCTCTTTTTCGTATGAGAAGAACTTGTTAATTAATGTGCCATTGAAGACAAATTCATTACCTTTATAGATATCAGTAAACTGTCCGGTGTGTGAAATTTGAAATTTGTAAAGCGTATCTGGCAAATCAGAGCCAATAAGCTCAACACCAAAAGTTTCTAGGCGGATTCTGTTTTCACCCTCAAAAAAACCAGTACCAAAGTTTGTATAGTTATCAGGGCTAATATTAATTGAAAATTGCCCAGTTTCTCTAAGGCTCTTTATAGCATCAGCGTCATTTAAATCGAAACTATTTCTGAATACTTGAGCATATTCTGACAAACTAGACATGTAGTCGTCAAATTGCTGTTGCATTAATACACGGTCTTTACTGTACTCCAGATAAGTGGCATTTAGTTTAGGTGTAACGTTACTATCTTTAAAGGTCGTGTATTTGTATGCTGCATTATAATTTAGTTGTGCCGTGTATAGTGGCCTTTTAAAAAAGTTATAGCTTCTTAATAGGTACTTTTCTACGTCAAGCATCGCTTCTTGATCAGTCCCTATCTTGTCGATTAGCGCTTCAATACGGGTGATATCTTCCATAATTGCTTTCTTTTGAAATTCGAGTTCAACTACGTTAGACGTCATTTGAATCAAAGCAAGTTGAGTACCAGTAATAGCGGAGCCCCAAGTTATCAATTTATCTAATGCTGCGTGATATTGTTTCGAGCCTGGTACTGGTAAAGCTTCTGCAATGGACAACTTAGTATTGATGTCTTGTTGTGTTAACGTCCAAGTAAGTGAAGAAGATTCAAGTTCAGGAATAGCTAGGTTGATTGACTTCATTTGCTCACGTAGATCAGCATTGTACATTTGTTCTCTAATCATGGTGATAATTGAGTTGAGCGTATCAACTAATTTTTTAACACTGGCGATATTGTCTGAGAGCTTTTTAAGGTTTTTAACGATAGATGCGGTTTCTCCAAGTTCATCAGCCATGTCTGACGCTGATTCAGCAATTTCTCCAACATTACCGGTATAAGCTCCAATAATCCCACTACCAATGTCTGCAATGATTGATAAACAGTTAAAAGCAGCATTAATGGTTTCATGAACCATATATGCAATCAGGCCATCGTGGAATTCACTTGCTTTTTCATCGACAGATACTTTTTGTTTTTCAAATTCGATTGATCTGTCATCGACTACTTTATTGTATGCATCGATTTTTTTATTTTGGTTATCGATGATGTTTTGCTGGGCATTTAGAGCACTGTTTAAATGATCTAACATGAGCTGAGCGGACTCTTTCCTTTCAGCTAAGGCTGTATTTCTATCTTCAAATTTATCAAGTTCACTTTGATAGGCTTCCATTGAAGATAATATGGTGTTGTATGCTTCAGAGTAAACATCCATGTCTAAGTTTGGTAAATAATTACCAGCTTTCTGACTAGATTTTACAAATATCTCCATCGATTTAAATGAAGTGTATAAGTTAGCAAAATCAGTGTTAGTGTTAACAATTTCATTGGTTTGCCCTAATGTTTCAGAGTTCCAACCTAATACAGAAGCGCTTAATGAAGGTGATTGATCAAAAATGGCTGAACCAGCATCAAAGCTCTGATCAAAAAAGATGGTTTTATTATCAGTTATTTCTTCGATAAAGTCAGTAGCATTTAACGAGTCATTCTGTGACACCATTGCAGGGGAGTCTGAAAATTTTACATATTCAAAGTTTCGGCCTGCGTCACTTGATACAATATTAAACCCGTTCATATCATTAACTGATACGTGCGTTTTTATTTCATTAGCAAGAATTTTTACAATAGATATACTTTCATCAGAAACATTAATGTTTATTGAATTATCTCCAACGATGGTCCTTGCCATCAAAAATATACTCTTACCAGATATATTAGCAAGTAATGGGTTGTTAATATTTATAGTGTCGGCAAAAATATTAACTGTCCGGTAGTCATCAGAGTTAATAATTTCATATATATCATTTGTATCTAAGTATAAACCTCTAATCGTTGCAGAATTATGGGTGGTTGATATTTCTTTTTCTTTGTATGAACTAGGATAATATTTACTTTCTTCAATGTTATAATAATCTGTCCATGGAGATGCACTGGCAAAGCCACAACTGAAAAGCATATAGCATAATAAGGTATTTTTCTTAAACATGTGGTACTCTATATGAAAGAAGGAGGAGTTAATCCTCCTTAAATTAATAACAATTATCTGGTGACACGATTATTTAATTTTGAAAGCGGTTTCTTCAGTTATCCATGCATTCGCAACCCACTTTTCGGCTAGTCCACCAATGTCTCTCCATGCATCTTGTAATGCTTCAACTTCTCGAGCTGTTTTCATTGCGGCTATCCATGCATTGGATTTATCCAAACAGTTTTCTGAATCTATTCCATCAATAATTGGAATAACATCATCTAGTTGAATTGAGATAAGTTCCCATCCACCACGAAGTTTCTCTAACGACCTTAAAGCATCAGTCATTTTTTCTGAGATGTTATCTATGTTAGATGTTGCTAACTTCCAGGATTGATATACGGCGTGTGTATGATCTAGTTCTTTATTTGCTTCTTCTAGCTCTGCTTTTTTCGCATCAAGTTTTGCTTTTAATTGAAGAGCTTCATTGGTACCTGCCGCTGCTGTGGATATTGCTGCAATGGTTCCCCAAGGCCAAACCCAAGCGTAAGTTGGTGTTGTTGCGGATATTTTCACCCAGCGAATATATTCTTCGTTTAATTGATCCTTTTCAACAATTAATCGTTTAATCTTCTCTTGTAAAGCTGAACCGTCATCAGCAAGAATCTCTTTATTACTTTCTTCTATTGTTTGTAAAGATGCTCTCTGAGTTGAAAGGAGATTTATAAAATCAGTGAGTTTTTCTTCTAGGAAAGCTGAATTTTCTTGAAGTTCCAAAGTATCTTTACGCATATCAGATAAGACATCTTTTATTAGATACTTATAATCTTCAAAGTCAGAATAATCACCAGTAATCTTTCCTTCTTCAGCTGCTTCTACCAGTTTTTCAGTGTACTGTACTAGAAAGCTAGAGGTATCCACTACATCGTCTGAATATGTTATTAATTGACCAGCGAGTCCAACCATTTGATCTCGATAGCCATTATGGTCTTGCCATGCAGCGGCACTATCATGTATTTGTTGATAGCTAGCTAAAAGTTGAGTATAAACACCATCAAAACTCTGGTTGTCAGACATTTTGAATTGTAGCCTCATCATATCTTCTGTGATTGGCAAACTGCTTGCTGTACTAGCAAATAGCTGAATCATGTACCATTCGTCAGATGTGAGCACGAAAGATCCATCTTCATTTTTAAAGACAGACGGGTTACCAAGAATAAATCGGCCTTCATCTTCTTGTGTATGCGAATAAGATCCATAAGTGTTATTTTGATTAAAATAATCATTTTTAATTGTTGGTTGCGTCATTGCTATTGCATTAGCTTGGAGGCCTAGAGCGACCAATAAACATAAAGCTTTTGGTTTATTAAATTTCATAAATATCTCCATTAATGGTATGTTTCAATTGTTATACTCTCAATAAATTGGTCACACTTTTGGCTAAGCGCTAACCAATTTTTTTCTAATTTTTCTGCTGTGAATTTAGCTAAAATAGCGGCAATGATATTGTCTTTGCCTAAATTGCTATCAAGGTCTTCAATGGATTTGATCACGCTTGATAAAGAAGTTTCAAAAAGCTGCCATTGACCAATTAAAAGACCAAGACTGTTTGTAGCTGGCCCTATTAATTCATGTGTTGAGTGGATACTCTGCCTTGCTAATTTCCATGAACGGAAAATTTTTTTTCCATGGTCAAGTGAGGTTTCAAGTGCATGTAGTTCATGAAGCTTTTCTTCTCGTTGTCGATTAACTTCAGCTGCTTGTGCGCCATAAACACCTGCGATAGCAGGAGCAATAAACCAACCCCAGAAGGGAACCCAAGCATAGGTAGGAGTTGTTGCTGCGATTGTCACTAACCTAGCGTATTCTTTATTTAATTGATCAATTTCTACTCTTAATTGTTCAATATGTTCTTTAATTGAATCACCATCATATCGACCAATCAAATCGTCATATTGGTGCTCCAAGGTATCTAATTCGATATTCTTCCGAGCAAGATGATTCTGAAAAGTAATCATTTCACCTCGAAGTTGATCTGCTTCTTCAGCACGAGGTATTGCAAAATCGAGTAATTGATTTAGAAGAAGCAATAACGGAGTTTTGTTATTTTCAAATAAAATCGAGTTATTAATCTCGGCTGCATATTTAAGCTCTTCTATGTACATATATATTACTTGCATAATTTGGCTTGAATAGCTGCACCAACCAGACATCGCATCAACGCTAGTAATAAGTTTAGGAAAGGTTACATTGTTCCAACTTTCAGCATCACCTTTAAGGTCTGTGTAACAATCCATTAGCCAGCGAAATCCCTCAATATCGATATCTGTTGGAATTTGGAACTCTTGCTGGAATTCAAATGCTGTGGTTGGCAGGGATAACGCATGCGCAATATAGGCTTGTATCTGAAGCCATTGATGATCTGTTAAAACAAAAGTGCCATCACTATCTGTGAAAACATTCTCTCCAGCAAATGCATCTAAGTCATAGTTACCTAACTTTAAAGCAATTTCATCAGGTATTACTTTAGATATGGCATTTAATGAAGGTAGAGCTGCAACATACAATGCAGTCACCGTTTTTAATACATTTCTTCTATCCATTTTAACCCTTGTAAACAAATATTATCTTTATCTATATAAGCAAAAATAAATGCATTAATATGAGATATTACGATGATGTGTTTATATTTGTTTATAAATTACACCTAAATCTTACCGGGTTGAAATAAATTGATATAAATGGTTTTGAGTATTAAAAAACAAGCACTTACGTTATTTTTTTGTTTTTTTTGCTTATTATATTCATTTATTTACAAAGTTATGCTTGGTAATTTAATAGGTTTTTAATGCTGATAACAAATTATGTAAATAAATCTGATAAAAGGTGATTTTTAATAAAGAATGAAACGTAGAGGGTAAGTAGGTGAGAGAGTGGAATAAATAGATTAAAAAAGACACTCAAGTTTTTCGATACTTGGGTGTCTTGAAAGGGATAAAGGATAAAAAGTTAAAAATTATTAACGTTTATTACGTAAATATCGTTTACGTCGTTCTTCTTTACGTTTTGCTTTTTCTTCTTCCTTGCGTGTGGTCTCTTGTTCTACTTCAATTAACTCTTGTGTGATCATTTCTGGTAGTTCTAAGGTGACTTGACCAAGGGTTCCTTGACGAAGTTCATGGAGAAGAATCTCAGAAACTTTGTGTAAGTCAACACGACCACCTGCTCTCAATGCCCCGCGTCGACGACCGATTTCTTCCATGATCTCGATATCAGATTCAGGGAGTTCATCTATTTGATAACGGTGTTTAAGTGTCTCAGGGTAATGCTTTGCCAAATACTCAACAGTATAGAAAGCGACTTCTTCGTATTCCATCGCTGTATCTTTTACTGCCCCTGTCGCGGCAAGGCGAAAACCACTGTGAGGATTTTCCACTTTTGGCCATAATATGCCTGGAGTATCTGATAAAACAATACCATTTTGGAGATTGATTCTTTGTTGACGACGGGTTACAGCTGGTTGGTTGCCTGTAACAGCAATCGTTCGGCCTGCTAGTGTATTGATAATGGTTGATTTTCCGACGTTAGGTATACCCATGATCATTGTGCGGATGTTTTTACCTATTTCTTCACGATGAGGAGCCAGCTTGCGACAAAGCTCCATAATTTTATTGACTTCGTTGATCTCAGAAGTAGTAATTGCCATCGCTTTGACATTTTGCTCTTGTTCAAAATGCTCTATCCATACTTGAGTGAGGACTGGATCAGCTAGATCTCGCTTATTGAGAACCTTAACGACGGGTTTATTTCCGCGCAAAGAAGAAATCATTGGGTTTTCACTACTAAAAGGAATACGAGCGTCAAGCACCTCGATGATGACGTCAATTTGAGGGAGAGCTTCCTCAATTTCTTTACGTGCTTTGTGCATGTGGCCAGGAAACCACTGAATGGAGTTATTAACCATTTTAAAATCGCCTTATTGTTTCATGGTTACGCTGTAACAAGAATCAATGCATTGATGTGTACAATACGTGTTGCCCGATTCGTATCAGACAAGGGTATTGGTAGTGATGCGTCGAAAACAGCAAATATTAAGAAGATTTTAACACTTATTTCAGTCAAGCAGGAATTTAAGAGAGAACGCTCGATAAAATTATCAACGGAAAAGTTGCAGCTTTGATTTTGAAAGTAATAGAAAAGTATTTATGCTCGGTTATCTCGGCTCACTTTCCATTTTGATAGCTGCAGTCAGCTCTTGACGCTCAAGCTTGGCTTCTCGCTCTGCTTTATGGTTGATCGGTGGTTGTGGATGAGTCTGCATAAAACGTTCATAGTCCGTTGCTCTTCCATTATCAATTAACTCGAGATGTAAATGTGGCCCTGTGGTTCGGCCGCTGTTACCTGAATGAGCAATCACTTCCCCTTGTTCGACCCGATCGCCTACATCAACAAAGCGTAATGATAAATGTAAATAGCGCGAAACCATTCCGTTTAAATGTTGTACATTAATGTAATCACCTGCAAAACGGTTATAACGTGATTTTATCACAACACCATCGGCAATGCTGTGAATTGGAGTTCCAATCGGTACCGCATAATCGGTACCAAGGTGCGGTGTGATCATTCTTGTCACAGGATGTTTTCTGCGCATGTTAAATCCAGAAGAAACTCGATAGCTTTCATCTACTGGCATAATGAAATAAGGTTGTGGGTAAATATCTTGTTGAGAAATATTGTCACTACTTTCTTTTCCATTATCTTTAATGAAATATTCATTATTACTGTCAAAATAGTAAAAAGAACTGATATATTTTTCATTATAACGGTCAGTTTTTAGTTTTATTGCGAACTGAGCACCATTTGATACTGATTGAATAATATCAAAGTCCTTTTCAATTAAAGATAATAGAGATTTTATGTGAGCTTGAGATAAACCTGCATCAATTAATGAAGGAACAAAAGAATAGCGAATGGAACCTGTAATAATCTTAGTTCGTTGAAAGTATTTATCATAAACGGCCTCCATATGAAATGGCACAATGGCAGGAGGTTTGGCCTCAAGCGTGATGGTTTTTTTTTCGCTTTCAGGAGCCGTCACGAGGGCAATCAAAGCGGCATTGGTGGCCATGACCAATGCGATAGCCGCAATCGGTTGTGAAATACTTTGATGATGTTGCCTGAGTAATAAACCAGTCATGATATAAACAAACTTAGATAAAGAATGGAGTCAAAGTATAATATTTTAAAGAAAATGTTACACGCCAGATAAGCAAATTCCTGTCTTTTAACTAAATAAATGATAATACAATTTGATATAAACCGAAATTTGTCTGTTCCAATGACGGAAAGTATAGTTATTTCGGCACTTTAATTGGGTTTTTTACCATATTGAGAAAAAATAAAACAAGAATATAATCGCGGGAAAATTCCTATAGTTGTAATGCAGTATGGCCACTAAAAATACATTTAAAACAACACTCAGCCTTATTTCTTTTTCACTGATTGTTTCCTCTTGTGGAGGAGGAGGAGGTGGTGGTGGCAATAGTAATACACCGCCAGAACGCGCAAAAGGAACTCTATCGGGTGTGGTTTTTGATGCGCCAGTTGGTGGGGCGATCGTATCTGCTTGGGAATATGAAAATGGACGACTTGGTCGATTATTGGATGAAGTGAAAAGTGGTGTTGATGGTCGCTATACCTTGAAACTGCAAACGTCATCAAAACCAGTTTACATTGAAGCTAAAGGGGGAGCGTATCTTGACCCTTACACTGACAAGCAAATCAATGAAAGCAACGGTCAAAAGCTGCACCTTCGAGCTGTCTTAAATTATCGTGAGGGGGATAATACCACTCAGATGATCACCCCACTGACCAACATGTTAACTGGTTTGGCGGAATTTAAGATCCATAATCAAGGTGACGATGTGTCGGATGCTATCAGTGATACCTCTGCAACGTTAGAACAACTATATAGCTTTGATGTCAATCTCGTTGAGCCCATTGACATTGTGAATTCTGGCCAAAGTTCGATGCCAACAAGTGGTCATAAATACGGTGCATTATTGACGGCGTATTCTTCATTTTCTTATGATCTGATGGATCCAAATAACGAAGATGATCCATTACTTTACACTTCCATGCACCTCGCTGATATCCAATATCGAGATATACGTGCTGATGGCAAGCTTGATGGGCGTGAAAAAGACGTGATAACAGGTGGTTCAGCTGTTATGTCGTTTGGTAAAAAAAGTGTTGGATCAGAGCTCTATACTCATGACTTAGCAAAGTCTCTCCTTAATGTTGTTAATGATACTAAGATAAATCACTCTTCAACAGCAGGGAAAGACTATGTTGATTTCGCCAACCATATCAGTGGCTTGGGTTCAAACTCCAGTGCGAACTCTGGTGGTGGCGTTATTCCTCCTCGTGATGAGACACCAATAGATAATGTTAAACCAACAGTCAGTAGAGAAAAGCCAGGTGAAATACTGCAAGGTGAGAATGGCCAAATTCGTTTAACACTCAGTGATGATGTCGGCATCCAAGACGTGAGTGTCTCTTTGGATTATGGTACTGGGACCTTCCTTTGCGTTGCTCAGGGTGAGACCATACTAGACAGTTTTTGTTCTATTAACAGAGGCGTATTTACCGCAGGTCAACGTGAAACCCAAGTCGACGTTATCATTGATACAGTTAAAGTTGATCAAGAGCAAGCAACCGATGCGTTAGATCAAGCGAAGTTGATTGTCACGCCATATGAAGTTGAGCCTTATGTCGGTAAACCAGAAGATGAAACCACCGAAATTCGTTTTCAGTGGGATAACCAATATCCTGTCATTAACTTTAAGGGTGGGGATGTTGGTGCGGTAAAGTGCGACTCATTTAATAACGATGAATGCCAATATGCAGAAAAATATGAACTCCAAGGTACAGTGAGTGATGCAGAACTTACTGGTAAAGTACAGGTTGGTAAGAAAGGTGAGGAACTTTTCACAATAGATTGTAAATCTCAGGGTGAAAATACTTGTGCTTTTTATTACGAAGTTGGCATCGATAAAAATTTGAATAAAACCTTACTTGAAATTCGTGCCAGTGATAAACGTGGCAATGAAACGGTTAAGGATTTTCCAATTTTTAGGGATACTAAGCAGCCCATATTGAGTGAGATCATCTTTCCTGAGGGAGATATGAACTTTATTTATGATGGTGATAGCGGTCGTGTTCAAAGTAAAGAAAAATACACTGATAAGACCTACCCAGATACAGAAGAAGCGGCTGGAGAGGCAAAGTTCTATTTGGATATCAACCGCTCGATTGCTAAAAACGGCATTGCTGTAGACAATTTTGACCCTGCATATCTTGATAACAACTCAATCCCTTATATCTCGATCAAAGCGTCGGACTTTTTTGAGCAAGATCCTACCAGTGGTATCGCAATCAGTACGCCGTCTGAGGAACTGAAAGTAGAGGTGGTTTGCTCTAAAAAAAGAGGTGAACAATGGATCCCCTATCAAGCCAGACAAGAGCAACTTCCGCGAATTGCCCCTAGTAATCCGGGAGATGATATTACCTACTACTTACCGTACACCAGACAAACCTGTGGTCAAATACTGATTAACCAAAGTAATGATCAGGACTTATTTAAAATCGATGTAAGGGTTGTCGATAATGCGGGGCGTAAAAGTCAAACAGAGAGCGCCTATTTTAAAAAGACGTTTAATCTACCAAGAATCAAAATCCATACGCCATTTATTGAAGCGCAGGTGAGAGCGGAAGTTTTAAATCCTGAAAGTGGTAATTTTGAATCATTAGGGGTATGTACCACTCGTACTGATGAAGGTGATGAATATCATGATCGAGCGTCGTGTGAAATTGAAGCCGAGATAAATGAAAACAGCCGCATTCGAGTCAAATTGTTAGGGCAGGCCAGTTTTTATAACTGGTGTAATAATAACTGTTCAGAATCGAATAAAACCACCGTTACGCTGACGGAGAAGAATAATCCAACACCATATTTAGGTGCGTATTACAAGGTAGAAAAATCAGGTGAGTCACTTGACCTCCACCTAACAGAATTGTCAGCTTATCAAATGGGCCTATTTGAGTTTTTATGGAACAAGGCTGATGACAAATCCATAGCGAGCTTTGATACCATTCTTGATCAGGTAGAGACGGCGTTATCGGGTTCTAGTCTTGGTTCAAATGATGATAAGCCTTTCTTCGGATTCGACCCAACCATTACCAGCTATGCTTTTGGTGACATGCTAAAAGAGATTACCGATCAACAAGCCGCGAGCAACGAATTCATTCATCGCTTTTTAGCTGAAGCATTGAATAAGATCCCTGAAGATAACCCTCAAAATGGATCAGATTGGGCCAGAGCAATTTTCAATGATCTTAAAGCCGATGGTAAAGCAGACGGTAAAGGATCCCAAGGTCAGGATATCTTCGTCAATGGCAACCAATTGACCGAGGAAACATATCGCAAAGACTTAGCACAGGCGTATTTTAATGTAGCCACGGATACATATGGTGTTACTAAACATATTGCTCAGGACTATGCAGACGATATCTTTAACGCCAACCCAAAGTTAGGCGATGAGACGATTTTAGGGCCAATATGCGATTCGACGCTTTTAGGACAAAAATGCGAAACAAGCATTGATAAGATGCCCCCGAGTGTATCTCTTGAATTCAGTGAAGAAAGCCGCACCATAGAGGTTAGTAAAAAGAGATACGTTGCGGGGAGCATATCAGCAAACATTACCGTTGAAGATGAGTCTAAAATAGTCAACGGACCACAGTTCAGCTCTAAGTGGTATAAAAAAGACGAAGGCGGGTATGTTGATGGGGGGGAGAATTTACTTAAAATTGATGGCGTTAACCCAGATGATGCTTATAAAAAACAGTATAACTTTAACTTACAAACGGTAGCAAATGAGCTCAAAGATATCGCTAAGTTTGAACTCATTACTCAAGTATCGGACGACAAAGGCAACGATTATGCTGAGGGTAAGGAGCATATCAATACCGTATATGTCGATAATGATTTTCCTGTGGTCGAGTATGTTCCACCAATGGTTAATGGCGTTCAAGTTAGTCAAGACGATTTCTTAAGTACTCATGGAGGTATTACGCACGATCTTAAATTTACGTTTGACGATCTCGTCGGTGACGATATTGATTCTCGCCAAATTCAGTTTTCTAAAGACGGTTCCACCACACAAACTATTAGCCCACAGGGTAATCAGGATGAATCTTTCAAGATTAAACTATGCTCTGTCAACGAGGAGTCATGTGGAGAAAATGACGTTCAACTTGATGATGGCATTTGGAACGTAAAGGTTGCAGCTAAAGATAATTTAGGCAACGAGCGTACATTGGGTGATACTAACGCGACCACTTTTCATATCAAGGTTGACTCAACGCCTCCAGAAGTGAAAAGTAACGTTAGTGAGGAGTCTACACCGCCAGTTTTAAGTGGCAATGCTGAATGGCAACCAATAATAGATTGGGGTTCACTTAGCTCACGTGCTTCTGTAGATATTAGTCTCAAAAAACAAAGTTCGGGTAGCGATGTCAAATTGGCCCCATGTCTAGATGATTCAAAGAAAGAAGGTGATTCACAAACTCCCTGTATAATCATTCCTCAAGAAGGCAGTTCTGAACCTGTTAAAGTCCAGTTATTTGCTGATTACTTTCGTCAAGATAAAGATAATCCTGATATTGCCACTTTCACAGTTAAAGCTAGCGACAATGCCAAGCCATCAAACGAAGGTAGCGGTGAGTTTAAATACAGCATTGATAATCAAGGACCAGTGGTTACATACGCAGATGCTTGGGTGGTCGATAATGTTTCTAAAGAGACCGGTGAATTAGTCGGCCCGAACTTCACAGTTAAATTAGCTTCTGTGGAAGATATTTCCAAAGTGAGCAATGTAGAAATTTGGCAGGTTGAAAGCAGTGAAGCGATACGCTCAATTAAACCTCAAAACCCTTCTCAGCCTATCGATATTGAGATCAATAGTGAACAAAGTGCAAAAATTACGATCGATGATAACAATAGAGCCTATCTATTTGTTAAAGCGATAGATGAATATGGCTTTTCTTCAGATACAGATGCAAAAACCATCATCTTAGATCGCGAGGGGCCAAGTTTAACTCTGAATAAATTTAATGGTAACAACTACTATCGCGGTAATTATGTCTTTACTCTTTCCGCTGAAGACTTGAATAAAACAGGTGTGCAATCTACTGAAGGAGTAAACAAAGATAGCCTGAAATTCGAGAGTTTTATCGACACAGCTTCCGGCTCCTACACTAAAGTAGAAGAGGATATGCAGGTTAACTTAGGCGGACAAGATGACGGTGATAGCTCCACTAGAACTATAATATTGAAGGGTGCTGATGTTCGTGGAAATACCACGAAAATAGACTATAAAATTAAGGTTCAAAATAAGCTGCCTACCATAAACAATGTGTCGTTTTCTTATGAAAGTGGTGGAGCGATAGACGAAGGATTCATTACACGTGATAATGATCCGGTGATCATTACCATCGATGCTGAGGACCCAAGTGGCATTTCTGGAGTAACAGCTACTTATACGTACGGTGAGTTATCAAACAGTAACAATATAAAGTTTGATGTGGATAAGTTTGGAAAATGGAAAGGCAAGCTAGGAGTTACCGAAATTTCTAACGACGGTACTTACAAGTTAAATTTCTTGGTGTCCAACAATGTTAAAGTCAACGAATCTAAAGATAAACTTGTAGAGACAGCATCCAGGATACTTAATGTTCAAAGGCAAGGGGTTTCACTGGAGATCGCTAAGCCTGACCCTTTCCAATCTCATATTTCCGGTAAAACGTTGAATGTAGAGTTCAAACCTGTTGGTGAGGTTAAGGCTCAGACGCTCGAGTGTTGGGTGAGAGAAAACTACACCTCGGATGGAGCGCCGGATGATGGACCAGACTACGCTTATTCTGGTGAAATCAATAATCCGCAAGAAAACTACAAGTGTAGCGTAACGACGGATAGAAATATGTCGATATCGCCTGTCGTTTTAATCACCAGAACTGTTGGTAAAAACAATAAAGAGACGGTCAAGAAATTTAGCTTTAGCATGATGGATATTGATGCGCCAACCGTTGAGTCGGGGAGTACTTACCAGCTTGGCTCCGGATCTATTTTTTACGGCGAGGATGGAGAGAAAATGTTGAGAATCACTCTGAGCTTTAAAGATAGTCTATCCGGAGTGAACATTGAGTCAACAAAGCCTGTGCTAGAGAGAAATAAAGGAGGTATAAAGTTTCAACCAGACAGTTGTGGTATTGGAGCAGAGGGTATTACCGAGTGTACCTATACTGGGCTCTACTCAACAATTATTGACGCATTATCATCGAAACATCTCTATACGATTAGAAACCTTGCAGATACAGCAGGTAATGTTGCACCAGATTATGCGTTAGAGTTGTTGAAGCCATCGTTTAATGTTGGTATCGAAATCACCAGTCCAAAGAAAGATAGCCCTATCCGAGGTTCAGAACTTTCAATGAATTTCAAAGTGAAAGTTGATGAAAACTCAAGTCTAGAAAATCTCATTGCAAACGTAAATGGGCAATCATATAGCTGGAAGGACAATGAAGGAATTTTTTCACAATTAAAAGTCTGCGAAGATGACAACTCATTCTCATGCGCAACATTTAAGACTGAGCTCAGTGACGGTTTAGATGGTCAGCAGGTCAAATTATCAATTAAAGCGATTGATATATGGAATAATTCAGGTGAATCCAAAGTTGACGTAATTGTCGATAATAGCAAGCCAATTATTGGAAGTGATATTACAGTCAGTGAATCGCCTACAGACCCAAGCAAGGTGAGATTCCTGTTTTCTATTAGAGACGAAGGAAGTGGCCTCGCTAAGGTAAAATACACGAAATACAACCCAATTGAGATCATTGAAAAACCATATAAAGAAGATGGTTCTCATCTATATTTCGAGCTAACAAAAGCCGAGTTGGAAGGGTTGAGTAACCTTCAAGTTAACATCCAAGCTACGGACAAAGTCGGTTGGAGTGAAAGCCAGACACTCGATATAGATCTGACTGCGCCGACTATTACTCTCTCGTTTGCTGATATATCTAGCTTGCAGGAAGGCAAGCTAGCTTTCACCAATGAAAGACAATCATTCACGATTAGTTCTGAAGAGGGGGGGCATGTCAAGGCAAAGCATTATTCCATTGATATGATCCCAACATCCGGAGATACGCTTAACTTCAGCGGTAATATCACGTCATCAACCCCGAATACTGGTATGACTAATGGTACCATGTATTTTGCAATTGATGACCAAGCTAAATACAGATACAAATTGACAGTCACTGATTCAATGGGACGTGCTATTACAAACTTTACGCTTTTTAATAATACTTATAATGCCGAAAGTATCGAATCTGTTGTTGATTATGAAGACCCTGAAGTGTCGATTGTCGATACCACGCAGGATGACAAAGCGACAGATGATGGCAAATATCAGTTGGATGTAACTGCTCAGGTAACAGATAAAAACTTGGCATCTGTTACATCAACGGTTTTCAACGATTTGGGCTTACAAGTAAGTCAAAAATCAATTATAGAGCCCAATCCCGATGACTCTTATACTTTTAGCCACTCATTAGAGCCAGGCAACTATAAGATAAAAGTAACGGCGACAGATTTAGTCGGCAAAACAGGTGAGTCTCGAGAGACAGACGTAGAAGTCGTAGCATCAAAAGTCCCTACGTTAGAAATTAAGATACCGACAAATGCGAATGAGCCTCTAGCTGGTGGTGTCGAAGTCCCGCTTACGTTTACTTTTAGTGAAAAAGTCACAGAATTCGATATTTCAGACGTAAAGTTAGATGAGAATAATGGCGGTGAGCTAAAACCTTTATCTTGGAGTACCACTGACAACGTAACTTGGACAGTTACATATGTAACACCAAGAGATGAAAATAAAAAAGTAACCATATCGGTTGAAGATAACACTTACAAGAGTGCCAATAATATAAATGGTAAAGGAGATAGCCTTCAACTGGACGTTGATGGGGTGTTGCCAACGTTAGATGCAGGCGAGACCAAAGTGTTGCCAGCGGA
>NZ_BJXJ01000015.1 GCF_007990935.1 Vibrio sagamiensis NBRC 104589 | reverse complement strand
CAACTTTTTCTACCTATTGGTAGGTAAAATTAATTAGAATTTCAATTATTGATTATAATCAATAGTTTATATTATTTGATATTTTTAAAGTTTTATCGCTTAAAGCCTTAATATGGTAAAGGCACCTTAAGATCTCTTGAATATCACAACGAAATCACCACCTCGTTAACAAAATATGTCACTATTCTACTTATACCTAAGTAACCTCAAGATACGCTTTAGCGATACGACCTTTGGATACGTGTCTGGATATTTGATAACAATCATAAAAAACGAGATAAATGTGAATCTACTCAACCCTAAAGCACTTCAACATTTTTTGCTGGCTTTGGCTTGTATCGCCATTATCGGTCTGTTCTTTACGCATCAACTCGCTACTCAGCACCAATACCAGCATTGGCAGACAAAGCTCAAACAGCAAGCAACACATGTTGCCCAAGAAATCGATGATGAATTGGCGAAGTTTGAGCAAATACCGAACTTACTCAATCATGATCCTAGACTGCTGGCTACATTACAAACAGAAACAAAAACCAAAGACCTGAATCTGCTGCTATCCGATTGGCTTGCACAAAGCCTTGCCGATACCATCTACGTTCATGACCAAACGGGACTGGTTATTGCTTCTAGTAACTATCAACAAGATGACACTTTCATCGGGTCTAATTTTGCCTTCCGTCCCTATTTTCAAAAAGCATTAAAGGGTCAAAAAGCTCAATATGTCGCTCTTGGAGTGCGTTCAAAAAAACGTGGATACTTCTTCTCTTCACCTTTATGGCTCGATGATAAAGTGGCTGGAGTTATTACTGTAAAGGTTAATTTAGAGCAATTAGAACAAAGGCTTGCTAAAATGAACGAGGATATTTTGATTGCAGGTATCCATGATGTCGTCTTTATGAGCAATTTAGCGGATTGGCGTTATCGTGCTTTGTTCCCTTTATCGGAAGCCGCGAAAAAAGAACTGACCCAGACACAGCAATACGGTGCAGCATTGCCTAAGTACAAGGGTGACCTAACAAAGGATACAGGCGTCAAAAAGTTAGTAAGCAATCACTTTCTTATTTCATCAGACTATATCGCTTATACCACAGAGTTGTTTGACAACAATTACCGTGTGATAAGTTTAATTAATCAAAAAGAGGTGTTAAAAACCATTCTTCAAATTGACATTACTTTTTTGCTTTTGTACACATTGATTGCTCTTATTGCACTGGCTTGGTTTCAAATGCTGGTGAATAAAGCCAGATTGGCTGATTTGAATATTAACCTGGAACGCATTGTCACAGAACGTACTGATTTTCTCAGCCAAACCAATAACAAGTTACGTCACACCATTGAGCAATATGAACAAAGCCAACAAGCACTCAAGCAAACACAACAAGAACTGACGCAGGCAGCTAAATTGGCGTTACTAGGCGAGCTTTCCGCCAACATCAATCATGAAATCAACCAGCCTTTAGCAGCGCTCAAAACTTATAACGAAAATTCATTGCGCTTGATGGCAATGAAGCGTTACCCAGTAGTCACAGATAATCTCAATAAAATGCTCGAGCTTAATAGCACGATTGCAGAGGTCATCGCACGCTTAAAAATATTCACTCGTAAAACAGAAAGCAGCCCACACAATGAAGTGTCTGTATTGCAAGAAGCCATGAGTAATGCATGTCGTATTCTTAATACTCAGTTGACGAAACAAGGTATCACTGTCGATATCCCAAGCATACCGACTCCAATTTTGCTCGCTATCCACAATGTTGAGCTGGAACAAGTACTGATCAATATACTTCACAATGCAACTCAGGCCATGACCGGCGACAGCTTAGAACCACGTATTGCGATGAACATTCGATGTGATGAACACATGTGCGATATTTATATATCTGACAATGGACCAGGCATGGATCAAGCTTCTTTATCGCGCATTTTTGACCCTTTCTTTACCACTAAACCAGAAGGCTTAGGTTTAGGGTTAACCATTTCCAAACGCATTTTGGAGAGCTACCAAGGGACACTAAGCGCTTATCAAGGTGATAAGAATCAGCCATCTTCTGCCAATGCTTGTTCTGGCCTCCACTTAGGCGGAATGACCTTTATTATTCGTCTGCCTCTCATCAAACAAAATTCTCAGGAGACCCCTTCCGATGCATAGTCAGATATTTTTTATCGATGATGAGCCTCATATTCGCGATGCTGTATCACAGGCTTTGCTGCTTGAAGGTCTCAATGTGACATGTTTACCCAATGCAGTCGAAGCATTACGTGTCATTGATATCGACAAGCCTGCTTTAATCATCACGGATATACATATGCCGGTTATGGACGGATTAGAATTTATGCGAACCGTGTTAAATCAAAATAAACATTTCCAATTTATTGTCTTAACGGGATACGGCGATGTAAAAACCGCAGTTGAAACGATGAAGAGTGGCGCCTACGATTTTCTCGAAAAGCCATTTTCAACAGAGCATCTGCTCAAGTCCTTATACAAAGCGAATGATAAGCTACAGTTACTACAGGAAAATATCTGGTTAAAAAAAGAACTGGATATGCAGACACATGTAGGACCAAAGATGATTGGACACAGTCAAGTTATGGTCGATATACGTCGTGCATTGATCAGAACTCCCGCTCAGCAGTCTATTATTTTTCTGGGCGAAGCAGGAACAGGAAAAAGACTCGCAGCACAATTCACTCATGATATTCATTCTTCACCAGAAGCAGAGCTCATCGCGCTTTCCAGTGAAGATTGGCAAGGTGAATCTCAAGAACGTCTGCATCAGTTTCTTGATGATTTACCCTATGACCGGTGTGCATGTAGCTTGTATATTTACAATATGGAACACATGGCACTAGAACAGTGGCAATACCTATTAGCTCACCCCAAAATTAGCCGTATTCTCGGTTCTGCAACCAAAGTATCCAAAACGATCGAGCAAACCACTAAGATTATCCGTATGCCTACTTTAGATGAGCGTAAAGAGGATATTGGCCCACTGTACCGGCACTTTGTCCGTCATGCGACTAGCCGCTATCAATTGCAACCACAAAAGATCAGTCTTGATGAGATCCAAGATCTTACCGATCGAGAGTGGTCAGAAAACATCAAACAATTAAGGCAATTTGCTGAACTCAGAGCTCTTAAACCTAATGTTTTGTATAGGGAAAATTGGCAACAAACCAGTGCCGACATTCAAAGCATGGCTCAGCGTATAGAATACTTTGAATATGGATTACTTTTTGACGCACTTCAGCGACATCGAGGCAGACTTAAAGATGTTCAACTAGAATTACAATTGTCACGTAAAACTTTATACGACAAGTTAAAAAAACATCAGTTGGATAAAGCTCAATTTAAAAGTCGTAACTAAGACAGAACAAACCAACTCGAAGTAAATCGTATCAAGAGCTCTCCTTTGGATAAGGAATAGTATGAGCCGAGATAAATACAATAAATTAAGTCACGATGAACTGGATTTCGTCGATGATAAAACCGCCGCTTTAATACTCAATACGCCCACCAGTGCACGAGCTATGTTGTGGGTTATTATTTTATTTTTTATTGCTGCTGTGATATGGGCCGCATGGGCCAAAATAGACAAAGTGACCGTTGGCCAAGGCAAAGTCATTCCCTCTTCTCAGGTCCAGATTGTTCAAAATCTCGAAGGTGGCTTAATCAAAGAGATTTTAGTCAAAGAAGGGCAGCAAGTCGCAAAAGGTCAGCCGCTATTATTAATTGATGACACCCGCTTTCGTTCAGATTTCCGAGAGCGAGAACAGCAAGTGGCAAACTTAACTGCATTAGTTATTCAACTTTCTGCATCAATTGACAGCGTAGAGGTTAACAGAAATTTTAAAAGCCGCAATTGGGAGAAAAGTGTGATTCTCCACGAGAATAAGCTTATTTTTCCTACCGACTTAGAAGAAAACCAACCTAGACTTACCCAGCGCCAGAAAGCTGAATACCGAGAGAACTTGCATAATCTCAGAAACAAATTATCCGTTATTGATCAACAAGTAAAACAAAAACAACAAGATTTAGTCGAAATTCAAGCTCGCGTAAATAATTTGCGCCAAAGTTATCGGTTTGCCAAAAAAGAACTCGAAATTACCAAACCATTAGCAGATGAAGGCGTTGTTCCTCATATTGAACTGCTCAAGCTACAACGTCAGGTCAACGATACCCGCCGTGAAATGACATCCAGTGAACTCAAAACTCCAGTTATCAAGTCTGCTATCCGTGAATCTATGCTCAATCGAATCGATGTTGTTCTAAAGTTTCGCTCTGAGCAACAAGAAAAGCTCAATAACGTTCAAGATCAATTGTCATCTTTAGTAGAGTCAACTGTTGGCTTAGAGGATCGTGTGAATCGCACTGTTGTAATGTCTCCAGTGACAGGAACGATCAAGACGTTAAATGTGAATACCGTCGGAGGTGTTATTCAACCAGGAATGGATATTGTTGAAATTGTCCCGACCGAAGATTCTCTGTTGATTGAAGCGAAGATATCTCCTAAAGATATCGCTTTCTTACGTCCTGATTTACAAGCAATTGTTAAACTCACGGCTTACGATTTCACCAAGTATGGGGGGCTTGAGGGAGAACTTGAGCATATTAGTGCTGATACGACTCAAGACGATGAAGGCAATAGCTTTTACATCGTTCGTGTTCGCACCCAAAAAACTAACTTCGGTCAAGGTACTGATTTACCTATCATTCCTGGAATGATGGCATCTGTCGATATCATTACTGGTAAACGAACGGTACTGGAATACTTACTCAACCCTATCTTGGGTACAAAAAACAACGCTTTGAAAGAATAAGCATACTCTGAGTCTGTTTACTTTTATTTTTGGCTGAACGCTGTTGAGTCTTTATATCAGGTAGAGACTTTGATTTATCGCCATCTAAATGAGTAACCGTTAGCAACAAACTCTACTTATCCATTAAGTTGATGATCCTGCTCTCAATTTAATGAAAATACTGTTTTTAAACCTGAGGATACATACAAAAGCACAACACACCTTGGATAAATAAACAATTTTTACACTGGAGAACACTTTGAATAGTACAATTGTGGTGTAAGTCGACTATGCACTCTTTATCACTGACCAAGATGGCATTGTTTGTTTTTATTGTTTGTGTTTCATTGCAAATCAGTGCTCTCAACAACAAAGAGCAACAATGGATAAAAGCAGTTTCATCCGTTTACGGAGATCGTGCAGGGCTGCGAGTTCAAGCTTGGCGCGAAAAACAACATCGACTTCAACCTCAAACCAACCGCCAAAAGCTGTCGGAGGTGAACCATTTTTTTAACCAATTACACTTTGTCGATGACATCAAACTTTGGGGGAAAAAAGATTATTGGGCCACACCATTGGAGTTTTTAGGTAGTAGCGCTGGAGACTGTGAGGATTTTACTATCGCTAAGTATTTTTCATTGCTTGAACTCGGTATCTCGGATTCCAAAATGCGTTTGGTCTATGTCAAGGCTATCCATCTCAATCAGTTCCATATGGTTTTAGCCTACTACCCAACGCCCAGTTCCGAACCCTTGATCCTCGACAATCTCAAACATGAAATAGTACAAGCGTCTAAACGTCAAGACTTGAGACCAATCTACAGCTTCAATGGTAAAAACTTGTGGTTGATGAAATCTGCGGTCAGTTCTGGGCAGTTAGCGGGTAAGTCTTCACGTTTGAGCCTTTGGAATGACTTACGCTCCCGTCAGCGTAAGCTGAAACTTAAGAAACCTAAAATTAACTTTGACGAGTGAAAAGCATGACTCTTTATAAAAAGCTTGTGATGGGAATGGTGACCATATTTCTACTCCTTATGATCTCGGTTTTACTCATCCAACTCAACACAATAAGAAGTAGTTTAGAACAGCAGCAACGTTCAGAAGTTAATAATACAATTAATACTGTTGGTTTAGCTTTAGCACCGTACTTAAAAGAACAAGATAAGATAGCGGTAGAGTCAGTGATCAATGCGTTATTTGATGGCAGTACCTACTCCATTGTCCGTCTTACAGCCCTTGATTCTGATTATCAAATCCTACGTACTTATCCAATTAAACCCAGTCACGTCCCCCAATGGTTTATCGATCTTAATTTATTCAAAGCAATCCATGATAAACGCACGGTCACCAGTGGCTGGTTACAGCTCGCAGAAGTCGAGATCATCAGTCATCCTGGTGCAGCGTATAAACAGTTATGGCAAGCCCTAGTCCACTTATTAACGGCTTTTTCAGCTGTCTTTTTAATTGGTTTAATCGCTATTTCATATGTTCTTCGTCGCTCGTTGAAGCCTTTGAAAGCCATTGAGAGAAAGATGCGGGATATCAGCAATAATCAATTTGGTTATCCGCTGGTTCGCCCTAAAACAAAAGATCTTATTTCGGTAGTGGATGGCATCAATTCTATGTCTGCTCAAATTGAACTCTCATTTAAAGAACAAGCGAAAGAAGCACAGCGCTTGCGTGCTCAAGCTTACCTCGATCCAGTTTCCAAACTAGGTAATCGCTTTTTATACATTAATCAAATCGATCAATGGTTGGCAGAAGAGACCGAAGGGGGCATCGCTTTACTTTATGCAGAATACATTGGTGACATTTATGATACCAAGGACTACCAACGTGCCGATGCTCATGTAAAAGAACTATCTGAACGAATCAAAAACACCATTGATATATCAAGAGCAACGATTGCACGTCTATCAAGCGATGAGTTTGGTTTACTGTTCCCCCACACTGACGAGAGTGAGCTACGCCTTATTGCCAACAGTATTGTAAGTTGCGTAAATGGACTCAATACTGACCCAACAGGTTTAACGAAACCTAAAGCTTTTCTTGGCGTTGCTTTTAGCAAAAAACCAAAAGCTCGCTCAGAACTGTTAGCAATAGTAGACAATGCACTATCTCAAGCGAAAACTCACCCTGAACAAAGCTATGGTTTCATCGGAAGTGATGCAAGCTCACACTTAATGGGTAAACAACAATGGAAATCACTTGTAGAAGAAGCGATTCATAGTGATTGGATCCAGTTCCGCTTCCAGTCCGCGAAAAATGTTTGGGGCAAGATATATCATAGAGAGGTTTTCTCCAGCATAGAAAAACAAGGAGAAACATTTCGTGCAAACCAATACTTGTTTGCATTGGAGCAACTCAAAGCAACAAATATATTTGATCAATATGTAATTAAATCGATGATCCAGAGGTTAAAGAATGGCCAGTTAGAGGGACCTATAGCGATCAATATTGCACAAAGCAGTATCTCTGAGCCAGCATTCATTCGTTGGATCGCGCAAGTGCTAGAAAAAAACAACAAAATTGCTTCAATGCTGCATTTCGAGCTGCCAGAGTCTTGTTTTATTGATCACCCCCATCATACAGCCCTGCTGTGTCAAGCCATTCGCAAATCAGGGGCAATATTTGGGGTTGATAACTACGGTCGCAACTTCCAATCACTCGAATACATTCAAGAATTCCGTCCTAACTACGTCAAACTGGATTACTTATTTACTCATAACCTACATGATGAGAAACAAAAGTTCACCTTAACTTCCATTTCTCGTACTGCCCATAACTTAGGAGTGACGACCATTGCATCAAGGGTCGAAACTCAGGTTCAATTGGATTTCCTAACAGACCACTTTGTTGAAATATTCCAAGGTTTTATTGTCGACAAAGAATAAAAACGAGGTAGATCAAGGATGAAAGACCCCTTACTGAACTCGCTTATATACGTTAGTCGTTACTTCGGTTTAGCCAATTCACCTGAAGCATTGATAAACGGTTTACCACTATCAAACGGAAAATTAACTCCCTTTCTCTTTCCCCGAGCAGCAGAAAGAGCAGGCTTAATCGCCAAAGAAAACCAAGCGGATTTAGACGCGATTTCAAGCTTAGTTTTGCCCGCTATTCTTATCCTTAAAGAAGGCGAGGCTTGCGTTATCAATAGTATCAATCTTGAAAAGTTAGAAGCAGAAATCACCAATTTAGAAAGCGGAATGGTTCCGATCGTTATGCCATTATCCGAACTAAAAGAACAATATACTGGCCATTATTTTCTGATCAAAAAACAATTTCAATACGATGAACGTTCACCGGAAGTACTAGAAACGCAACAAGGACACTGGTTTTGGTCAACATTATGGCAGTCGAAACGCATTTATCGCGATGTCTTTATTGCTTCTTTTTTGATCAATATTTTTGCTATTGCCACTCCAATGTTTACCCGCTTAGTTTACGACAAAGTGGTTCCCAATCTCGCCTTTGAAACGCTGTGGGTATTATCCAGCGGGATCTTCATCATTTTCTTATTCGATTTTTTACTCAAATCACTACGTAATTATTTTATTGATGTGGCAGGGAAAAAATCAGACATTCTTATTTCCTCAAAGTTATTCAGTAAAGTGCTAGGAATTCGGCTTGAATCAAAGCCACCGTCTGTCGGCGCCTTTGCTCGCCACTTACAAGAGTTTGAATCAATACGAGAGTTCTTTACTTCAGCGACGTTAAGTGCCCTGATTGATCTTCCGTTTGCTCTGCTGTTTTTACTCGTTATTTGGTTAATGGCTGGTGATTTGGTGTACGTGCCCTTGATCGGTGTCATCCTCCTGATTATTCACTCGCTGATCATCCAACGTCCATTGCGCCAATCTATCGAGGAAGGCTCACGCTTGGCATCGCAAAAATACGCCAACCTCGTCGAAAGCTTGGCCGGATTAGAAACCGTAAAAATGCTCAGTGCGCAGAGTCAATTCCAATATCGCTGGGAAGAAGCTGTTGCCCATATGGCTACTTGGAACATTAAAAGTCATAAAATTACAGACAGCATTCAAAATGCCGCAGGGTTTGTACAACAAAGCTGCAGTGTAGGTATGATCATCCTGGGTGTTTATCTGATCGCTGAGGGTGAATTAACTATGGGTGGCTTAATCGCTGCAACCATGCTAAGCGGAAGAGCCATTGGACCAATGGTTCAACTTTCTTTAATTTCCACTCGATATAACCAAGCAAAATCTTCAATGACCATTATCAATCAAGTGATGTCTATGCCTGATGAGCAAGAAGTAGGTAAACGCTACGTGCATCGCCCAGTCGTGCAAGGCAAGATTGAAATTGACCGTGTAACCTTTCATTATCCAGATGCCCCCATCGCCTCAATTCGAGATTTAAGTCTGATCATTAACCCTGGAGAGAAAGTTGCCATCATCGGCCGAATTGGTTCAGGCAAAACCACCTTAGAACGCTTGATAATGGGGCTTTATAAACCAACCGAAGGCCATGTTCGGATTGATGACACCGACATAGATCAACTGCATCATGTAGACGTGCGACGTAATATTGGCTGTGTGCCACAAGACTCAACCCTATTTTTTGGCTCAGTACGAGATAATATTACTTTGGGTCAACAGCTTGTCGATGACCGTGATGTATTAGAGGCAGCGAATCGGGCGGGCGTTACTGCTTTTACTCAATCTGATCCTGCAGGACTTGAGCGTCAAGTCGGAGAAGGTGGCAATATGTTATCCGGAGGACAACGCCAAGCCGTCACTATTGCACGGGCTTTCCTTGGCCATCCACCTGTTTTGCTTTTAGATGAGCCCACCAGTGCAATGGACAATCGATCCGAGATCCACATCAAGCATCAACTCGCTCAGCTTAAACCAACAGAAACCTTGATCTTAATTACACACAAGACATCGATGCTCGACGTTGTTGACCGAGTCATCGTGATGGATAAAGGCAGCATCATTGCCGATGGACCTAAAGCAAAAGTCCTCAGTGATTTAAAAAATGGCAAAGTTCAGAATCATTAATCACCATGAGGTAGCATTTAGTGTCTTATTAACCTCACTAAAGGAAGTTATTACTGAAGTTATTTTTTAGGAGGTTCATTATTGCTACCCCCATCGTTAAATAAATACTTCAAATTATTTATACGGAGCCATAATTTATTTTTAATATTGAGTTTTGAGAATAAATTATGTTGTTAGATAAAGGATTAAGTTATACAAAAGGTGATTTCTCAGGGTCGCTTTCCGAGCTTACTATCGGCTCTTTACTAGAAAAGCAAGCAACACTTTTCCCCGATAGAGAGGCTCTGGTTTCCGCTCATCAAGGCCAAAGAATATCGTATCAAGAACTCAATGCTCAAGCAGACCAACTAGCCAGTGGTTTGCTCAAGATTGGAGTAAAACAAGGCGATAGAGTTGGTATTTGGTCACAAAATTGTATTGAATGGACAATTACACAGTACGCAACAGCTAAAATTGGTGCGATCCTGGTTTGTATCAATCCAGCTTATAAATCGTTAGAACTTGAATATGCATTAAAAAAAGTCAGTTGTTCTACGTTAATCATGACACGGGCATTTAAAAGCTCGAATTATATAGATATTCTCAAGCAGCTTATACCACATATTGGTGAACAAGATAATGTCCATATTGAGTCATCTAAGTTACCTTCTCTGAAGTCTTTGGTTCTTATTGATGAACAAAAAGAAAAGGGCTTTCACTCATTTAATGATCTTTTTTTACAAGATAAGTCATTGATAGAAAATGTCAGGGCTATCTGCCACTCACTCCGAAGTGATCAGCCCATCAATATCCAGTTTACCTCTGGGACGACAGGCTCCCCCAAAGGTGCAACACTGACACACTTTAATATTACCAATAATGCCTTCTCAATTGCAGAGAAGTTAAGAATGGATGAAACAGATAAGCTATGTATACCTGTCCCATTGTATCACTGCTTTGGTATGGTAGGGGGTAACCTCACTTGCCTTGTGTCAGGTGCTTGTGCTGTTCTTTGTGGTGAAAGTTTTGACCCGCTAGCGACTCTTAAAACCGTTGACGCTGAACGCTGCACGATATTGCATGGCGTACCGACTATGTTTATCGCACAATTAAGACATTCAGAGTTAGATACATTTAATCTTACGACACTCAGAACAGGTGCAATAGCAGGCGCTACCTGCCCAGAAGAATTAATCATTGCAGTACAAGAAAAAATGCATATGGATGCTTTATTGATTGCTTATGGACAAACTGAGACGAGCCCATTGAGCTGTATGTTAGGTTTTGAGGATCCAATTGAAAAAAGACTATCAACTGTCGGTAAAGTATTACGGCATACCGAAGTTAAAGTCATTGACCTGAGCGGTAATACCGTAGAAAGAAATACCATTGGAGAGCTATGTACTAGAGGGTATTGTGTCATGCCAGGTTACTGGAATGATGAAGAGAAGACATTAACGACGATAGACTCTGAAGGTTGGCTGCATTCTGGTGACTTAGCGATAATGGATGATGATGGGTATTTAAGTATTGTAGGACGTTCTAAAGACTTAATTATTAGAGGGGGAGAAAACATTTTCCCTCGAGACATTGAAGACATTTTACACGGCCTTGATGCTATTGAAGATGTTGCCATTTTTGGAGTGACTGATGACTATTATGGTGAAAGGGTTTGCGCTTGGGTAAAAGTCGCGCAGGGCTATGAAATTTCCGAACAAGATATAAAAAATTATCTCTCTGAAAGAATTGCACATTTTAAAGTCCCATCTCTGATCCGTTTTGTCGATGAGTTTCCGCTCACCGTCACAGGCAAGTTGCAGAAATATAAAATGCGTGAATCGATGGAGTCAGAGCAAAAAAACAGATCCTGAGAGCTGGTATAAATTCAAGAACACGACAACACCATAATCTAATTAAGCCTCTATTTAGAGGAGAAACCCTGAGATTCAAGTCGTCGAGTTGAGTCTCGGGTTTAGCCTTGATAAAGCAGTTGCTCCATATAACCCAATTCTTCTAAAAAAATCCAGAGCAGAACAAAACCAACAATCGCAAACAGAACCATGATGGCCTTTTCATCTTCTTCCATACGTTCACCTTACCGGGTAGTCATATTGCATAACTTAAGTACATATTAAGCTAACAACAATACCTTCAAAATATCAATTGAAGGTCTGGCTCTGTGAACTCGATACAAAACTTTTTCAGCTTTTTTATTTGACCTCAACTTAAGTAGAGGTTTTAGCCTATGGTCATTACTTCTATTTTTACCTCGAAAGGGAACGATTGTGTCTAAGATTGCCATCATTTATTTTTCTAAAACTCAAGCGACCGCAAAGTTAGCACGCTCAATTGAAAGCGGCATTGTTCAACATGGTGAGCACAGTGTGCTTTCTCATCAAATTCAAGGTTCAGAGATCATTGAGGGCCGGTTCAATCACCCAGAGCTGATGCAGCAGTTAGCCGATTGCGCTGCGATTATTTTCGGTTCTCCAACTTACATGGGAGGCGTCGCTGCACAGTTTAAGGCCTTTGCTGATGCATCAAGCGGAACTTGGTCTAAACAAAAATGGACCAATAAATTAGCTGCGGGATTCACCTGTGGTGGTTCTTTAAATGGCGATCAATCAATGACTTTGCAATACCTACAAACGCTTTCTAGCCAACACGGCATGTTATGGGTCAGCTTGGGTATCCCGAGCAATAGCGGAGAACAAGGCCTCAATCGTTTAGGAACTCAAGCCGGCATTGTCGCACAAAATAATAACGGTAAGTTGCATCATTCAGATCTTGCCACTGCTCATTACCTTGGCAACAGAATCGCCGAACTGGTCAGTGCACAAGCTGATAATACACAAGCTGATAAATAAGATATCATAGGACTGGTTGCTGTATTAAGTGAGCGGCAATAATCACTGTCAAGGTTCGCTTCGTTAAACCACCAAAATGGAAAGCAAACCCATACCAGAAAGCTCAGAGCCAAAGTAAGTGGTTACTATACCCAAGTAACCACAAGGTGCTTGGGTATAGTGATGGGTAAGGAATTTAGCGAAAAAAGTACTCTGAACTATTGAGGCACTATGTAGAGATCTTTGGAGTAAATCCGCCCTTCGACATTATTTTTGGCAAAACCTCCAACATTGGGACGCACTAAGCGTGCTTGCATATAGTAATAGATGGGTGCGATCGGCATATCTTTGGCGAGTAGCTGCTCTGCTTGATCGTAATAGCTTTCTCTCTTGTTCTGCTCTGTCGCGGATAGCGCTTGATGCATAACAGCGTCGTATTCTTTGCTCTGATAACGGGCAAAATTCCCCGTCGACTCTGAGCGAAGTAAACTGAGGAAAGTCGAGGCTTCATTGTAATCCCCGCACCAAGATGCTCGCATAACATCAAAGTTACCTTGCCTACGCGACACCAAATACGATTTCCATTCTTGGTTTTCTAGCTCAACTTTAGCGCCCAAGTTTTTTTTCAGCATTGATGCAATAGCAACAGCAATCGATTTATTGGACTCACTGGTGTTATACAGCAAAGAAAAGGTCAATGGATTTTCTTTAGAATAACCCGCTTGCTTTAGTAACGCTTGTGCATGTTGATTGCGCTGTTGTTGAGTCCATTGGCTGTATGTTGGCTGTGAAGCATGAAATCCAGCGGTAAACTGATGAGCGAAGGTATAAGCAGGTAGGTGACCAACTTGTGTGACTCCATCGGTGATCACATCACGCATAATAGAATAAGAGACGGCTTTTCTCACTCGCTCATCGTCAAAAGGAGGACGAGTGGTATTAAAAGCATAATAGTAAGTACATAATAACGGCACACTGGTATAAGCCTGAGGGTAATCTTGCTGTAGTTTTTGTGCCATGTGAGGCGGAATATCAGAAGTTAGGTCTACTTCGCCTGCAGCATAACGATGAATAGAAGCATTTTGGTTTTCAAACGGAATGTACGTCACTTGATTCAAACGAGTATCGACCTGATCCCAATAATTAGGGTTCTTGGTAAGCTCTAAGCGCTCATTAACCACCCATTTTGCTAATGTGAATGCCCCATTGCCAACAAACTGCTGAGGATCGTTCCAAGGCTTATCACGGTTTTCTACGGTTGCTTTATGTACTGGCATCATAGAAGTATGGGCGGTCATGGCAACGAAATAAGGCACTTTTTCTTCTAACTCAAAGCGAATGGTATGCTTATCCAAGGCAGTCATACCCAACGCTTCCAATGGCTTTTTTCCATCCGCTACCTCTGCAAGGTTCTTTATCTTGGTGATTCTCAGATACCATACATTGGGAGAGGCCGTTTTAGGATCAACCGCTCGCCTCAGTGAATACACAAAGTCTTGTGCTGTAATAGGATCACCATTCGACCATTTCGCCTCTTTGCGCAAATTAAAAGTAAAAACTTGGTTATCTTCGGTATGCCATGATTGTGCAACACCTGGGATGATATTTCCGTCACGATCTTGGATGACGAGGCCTTCAAACAAGTCTCTTATAATGTGCATTTCAGGCATCCCTTCCGCTTTTGCAGGATCTAAGGTAGCGGCTTCTGCATCATTAGCTCGAACTAAGTGTTGCTGAGAGAAGAATTGTTGAGAGTTAGTATCGGTATCTCGTTGGGGAGCGGTTGCCAATGCTGCTCCTGCAGGCAGCAACACGTAACACAGCATGGCTACCGGTTGGTTAAAAAACGTTCTTTTTATGTCCATTTAATGCTTCTCCTTTGGATAACTCAGTGATTGGATGATGGCCAAAACTGAACCTTTTAACTTCAGAGTGGTTTATTTACATCACTTCGTTATGGTAACGCTCACCATTAGTCAAAGCATAGACGGCAAAAGCAGAGTTCACTAAGTTGCTCTGCTACAAGGAAGGGAAATATGCCCAAGTAACGGCAACTTAGGCATACAATGAACACTCACCAAACAACCATTTGGAAGGCTCTATTCGAATACTTTTCTCATTTGTAGAACTTGTATCCATACAGTGATAGGGATTTATTATCATTAAGAGTGATATACCCCGGTAAGTGTGGTTCTCCATCTTCACCGATCCAAAAACCTGCGAATCCAGAAACTTGACCATTATGTTTCACATCACTACAGTTCTCTGCTGAGCCAGTAATTTGGAATAAGTTATTTTTCATATGGCCTATATCGATGTGTATTTTGCAATAAGTATCTCCATTATCCATAAAATCTAGTTTATAGCTCTTATGATCAAGCCCAATATAATTAGTGCCATTTATAGTAATTCTATTAAATAACTTTAAACTATCTATACCGATATCATCCTTAACAATATTAAGAATTTCATTATCATCATCGATATTCACATAGTTACCATTTCCAATAGATTTATAATTAACTTTTTTCTCTAAGTTTCCAAAGCGGTCATTTTCCTGTAGTTCAATATAACCATCCAACTCTGATACCTTGGCACTAAAAATAGTTGCCCCTTTACCATTGGTCTCTATAATTTTTATTTTCGGCAGACCAGAAACTGATGTGTGTATAGCAAACTTATTATTATCAAACACCCATAACCCATCAAGTTTATGCTCATTATTTAAGGTTGTAGGCTTATTGGGTACCGTTGGCTTAGACACGGAAGTATTATTATCTTCCTTACCAGTTGAACTCCCACCACCACAACCTACTAGGCAACTTGAAATAATGATTGGAATAATAACTTTATACATTCTTCATCCTTTAAAAATTGATTTAAAACCCAATTAAAACACATTAAACTTTATAATTACAATTAATTTAACTTTGGACTACAGAAGTTGGTTTTTGTATCGATCTCTATATCACATGATGTATTTACATCCGTTGGCATTTTTATAACTTTATTATCTTCAGTAAAGAAAACGGGATAGATAGGCTTTGATCTCAACTCACCACTATCATCATAGACATAATAATCATACTCTCTAATACTTAAGTGGTCACAATTTAATGCCCACTGGTTTCGTGACATCGCTTCCTCATAACTTAAGTTCTCTGATGAACAAAAAACCTCACCGTAATAACCATCAGCAAAAACTGATGAATCAATAACCGTCAAAAAAGAAATAATAAGGGTTAGTTTTTTTAGCATCATAGCCTCACTTCTGTACACAAATAATATATCTTCACTAAAGGAGATAACTATCTAACTCTATTGGTAACCATTCAATTTAATATTAAGCTGGAACTTTCGCAGATTTCTATCACGTTAGAATTTCTTCTATTACATGAAGCACTTTCATTTTTAGGAGCTTCAAACCAATCATTAAAGTTTGCTGAATTGTAAAAGGTTGGATATTTAGGTCTAGCTCTTAGTCCTCCGTTTTTATTATAAATATAAAAATTAAAGGTTCTATCAGATATATATTTACACTTTCTTGCCCACTGGTTACGTTGTATTGCCTCTATAGGATTCAAGCTATCAACAGCGCACCTTCTTACAAGCCTTTCTTCATGCCTTGAGGAATTGCTGACACAATAAATTTTTCGTGTATAGTGCCTTATATCACAGGCAGCATTTTCGCTCTTAGGAGCTTTAAACCAATCATCAAAGTTATTTGGATTGAAAAAGCTTGGGTATTTAGGCCTAGCTCTTATTACACCGTTATCGTCGAATACATTATAATCTTCAGTCCTCAACGAGATATGTCTACACTTTCTGGCCCAACTATTACGTTGAATTGCCTCCGTAGGAGTCAGATTATCCTCATCGCATCTTTTCACCGTACGGGGTTCATCATTAAAAGACAAAACAACCGGGCTAAAAAAAATAACACCTAACGTTAGTATTAACGTTTTTTTAAACATAAAAATATCCCTTTTAGGTAAGAGTGCACTCCAAACACATCTGATACAGCATTAACAATAGAATTATAAAATTATTTTTAATTGGTTATCTATAATTTAAAAACAATCTATAAAAAATAAGATATAAAATCAACTTTAAGTAAGAAAAAAAATAAAAAACATAAATGTCAATTTAGTGTCAGACAAACAATACCCCCCCATAAAAACAAAAATGAAATTAATTTAATATCAAAAAAATCATTAATATAAAATTAAGAATATCATTAGTTAAACGTTAAAAAAACCATTTAAATTTAATAAACTTTATAATATATTCCTCAATCGTCATTGAACAACGACATTATTTAACTAACTAAAATAAATAAGGACATTTTCATGAAAGCGCCAATTTTTGGAAAGAAGCTTTTAGTGACAACACTAACATTAATGCCATTAAGTGTATTTGCTGATATGCATGCTTACAACAGTTGTAATGATATATTAGCTCAAGGAGCTTATGCTCAATACCAAGTGACAACAGACTCAGAAACAGGCATAGCCCTTAAAAAGTGGCTTTGCAGTACAGACCATATAAGTAATTATGGTAGAAACTCATTTCAGTCAGCTGTTGTTGATATCCTTTCGTTAGACAGATACAACGGAAATGTAGATGAATGGAAAAGGGCTGAGTGTCAAGGTTGGAAGGATAGTAATTATACTGGCAGTAAATCTGCCCACCTTTTAATCCAAAAAGTAAATGATAATATCATTGACAATTGGTCAAGCTGTATGCAAGAAAAGCAAGGTCACCCTCTTGTCTGTTATGCCAAACAAACAGATCAATCACTACGGATGAAATTTGTAAATAATGGAAATTCCGACATTGAAGTTAATAGTTTATACGCAGGAAATATGACTTCTAAGCAATGGAACCCACGAACCATACGAGCTGATAGAGGTTACATTATGCGTTATACAATTGATGATGAACGCTATGATGCTGAGTTTGTATTAAATGGTGAAACAGGATACGACGATGTATCTTGCGATTATACTATCCCAGCAAAGCCAAAGCCTAGTACAAAATATCAGTGTGAAGTATTAAGATTAAATTCCTTATCAGCAAAAAAAATTACTACACGTGATTATGAATATCTAAGAGAAGCTAAGATGGTTCCTGCTTTTGATAATGGTAGGTTTGTCGCTGGTTACCCATGTGAATTGTATTAATGGAAATAAGGAAATAAGGAAATAAAATGAAATTAAAAAAATCAGTGCTATTTTTAGGTATTACTATTTTCAGTTCTATTGCTCTTTCCGACACACCTGAAGTTGAAACAGTAAAAAGGTGCTCATTGGATAGTTTAAATGTATCACAAGCAGTGGGTAGGGACAAATGGGCAAAGAAATGTGGATATATATCTCGAAGAGATTATGATTATTATATATACGACGATAACGGTAAAATAAGAGCTAGGCCTAAATACCCAAGCTTTTTCAACCCAAATAACTTTAATGATTGGTTTAAAGCTCCTACTACTGAAAATGCTAACTGTAACATAAGACATTATACACAAAAAATATTCTGTGTTGCTTCATGCTATACACCAGATCAAAAGATTCTATTTGTAGACGGGGAGCATGAAATTTACGATGCATTTACAAAAAAACTAACTAATATTATTGCATTATCTGACAGTTCTAGTCTTGATAATATCTCATATCAGGTAAAAGGTGTTGAAGCATACAGTGAGTCTATTATCGAAACCGTTCATAATATCCGAGTCTTTAATACTGTAAATGGTGGCCAGCTCAAAGTTACTGACAACCACCCATTACTGCTTTCTACAGGGTATATGCAGACTGCTGAAAACATAAAAGTTGGCGATAGCTTGATCAGTAAAGATGGCTCTTTTGATGAGATCATTAACATTGAAGACGTTAAGTTCACAGGTAAAGTTTATAACGTGATGCCAGATACCTCTGATAAAAGTACCAATGGCCAAATTGTAGTCGCACAAGGTTTTCTCTCTGGTTCAATGTATTATCAAAATGATGGTGCAGATTTAACCGGAAGACTCTTATTAAGAAGTCAAGTACCTAGTGATTTACTTTAATTTTTAAGGTGATTTTGTAAATTAGCTAAGCAAGGCCTTTGTGCCTTGCTTTTAAACAGGTTTTCTATGTTAAAAAAGACTCTTATTTTAACGGCATCACTATCAGTTATTGCCTATATTACTTTCAATTCCCACACAAAAGCACCATCTGAATTACAAGCACTTCGTATCGAAGAGAGCACCGTTGAAAGCCAACATATACATGAAGCTGTTGCTTCGGAGCAAGCATCCAGTATTAGTACCCTTGTTCAACCTAACAATGTTAAATATCAGGAGAGCAACGTTCTTGATGAATCAAGCTATAATTGGGAAAATAATACTTGGCGCCAACCAAGTGAGGAGTTTCAAAGCTTTATCACCCTGAGCAGCAAGGTATTGACCACAGCATCAGACCGACAAAACTTTGAGCTGTTATTGAATGACTATAAGATGGTGGAAGCAACCAGAAAGGCGCTCCTATCTGATATCAGTGTTGAAAAGTACAATTATGATGATGAACGAGCAAGGTGGGATGCCATTTATTATATAAGCAGCATCATCACAGGTAAGTACAAAACGCAGCACCTGACTGATATTATTAATTTATCTCTCGAAGTAATCAATAAGCCACTTCCGGACAATATACCTGATGATGAAATCAAAAAATCTTTGATTGGAGATAAAGTTGAGATTGCCATGGATTTAGCCATCTTCCAACCCGATATATGGCAAGAGTATAAAGCCAGTAGCGATCCTACCATGGCGAAGTTCATTAACTATGTCGATAATAAAGCTGATTTTAGTCGTAACAAGATGAAAAGCGACGCTCAAAAATTGGCAGATAGGTTGAAGAGTCTATCACAAGAGTCCAATTTGGCGACACAATAGTCTCCCTTTAAAACTGAAGGCTCACACTCAAGTCACCCAAAAATGAACACGACAAAATGCGGCCTCGGTTTCCATTAGCTAAAGAGGAAAAATCAGAGCACTCAAGCCTCTTCAATCACGCTAATAAGCCAGAGCCGCTTGCTGCTTACAAGCTATTTGACACAGCGCTTCCACCTCTCATCACCACTTTTGACACAAAGCTACATGAGCCCTGAAAAAGGGTGTGATAAACGGGAATAATAGCCTGGGGCGAAGATGGTTTGTCCCTTTACAAATTGGATTTGAAAGATATACCAATCACTGAATGCGTTTTCGGCTGGGTGTGCCACCATGCCCATCGCATCACATCGGTTTTGTAGGTATTGATACTCTTGTAATGAAATAGTCAAATAGCGGAATCCTACTTGCGCGTTAACAATATGAATCCCCCACTCGCCACTAATTTCAGTATCACTTCCATCCTGTTCGTATAACCATTCCCAATCCGAACCATCCACAGTGGCACAATACACTCTTGCTGAATCAGCAAAACTGTTAAATGAAAGCCCAAATAATAAAGCTATCAAAAACTTTTTTGTAAACAAATACATTTTTAAAATCGATTCCATTTAATTTAAATATAAAAAAGGGCACGATGCCTATTATTTACATAAATAACGATTAATAAAGTTTAAAATAAAAAGTTCATCACATACCTTTCAATTTCATTACATAGTTTCTATATAAATAAATCATTCAGTTCTACCTTAAAATGATGTCACTCTGTCGATAATATCTAATAAGTCTAAACACAGACATTATCATCCCTTATGTACCTCTTACTTTACAACTCAATAATAAAAAGTTGAATACCAAGTAGCATCAAGAAACCTGATTTAAAACGATGTTACTTTGGTGTATATATAATAGGAAATTTCATGAAGAATGGTTTATTCAAGTACCTTACAGTTTTAATTTTATCATTGGCCGGTAGTTCAATTTATACTGTACCTTACATTAAGTATGTGTTTTATGATATCCAGCTTGAAGTTATGAACATCAATCATATGCAATCTGGCTTTCTCTTAACCATTTATGCTTTAGGCTGTATATGTACTTATATTCCCGGTGGCATCATAACGGACCGTGTATCACCCAGAAAAGCTCTTTGTATCTCTTTATGGTGCACTGCTTTATTAAGTACATTATATGCCTATACCTTGTCTTACCATACAGCGATTGTTATTTGGTTTCTTTTTGCCATCAGTACCGCCTTTGTTTTTTGGACTTCTTTACTCAAAGCAATCAGTATGGCGGGCAACCGAGATGAGCAAGCACGATTATTTGGTGTTTACTATGCTGGTAGTGGATTAGCTGGCGCCTTAATTAATACTATAGCTCTCAAAACATCAGCACTCACTACCGATCCCAAACAAGGCTTTGTTTACGCCATTATGGTTATGGCATTTTTCAGTTTTATATGTGGCTTTTTAGTTTTTCTCGTTGTTAAAGAGATCCAAACGACGAATACCCATCAAGATGAAAAATTTCATATATCACACCTTCGCTTACTTCTTAAAACCCCTATTCTCTGGTGCTTTTCATTTATAGTGTTCACGGGGTATGCGGTTTCTAGTAGCACAACCTACTTTACTCCCTATTTAACTAATGTCATTGGTATTTCAGTGGAAGAGTCCGGCTTTTTTTCAATTATTCGTAGCCACTTATTTTACTTAATCGCCCCGCTGGGAGGATACTTAGCCGATAAGGTTTTTCGTTCAACTGCAAAACTATTCATTGTCTTATTTGGGCTGTTGGCGATGACATTTATTGGTATGCTACTGATAGAAAGTAACATAAGTCCAACTCTTATCAGTATTTATACCTTGCTTCCAGGTGCATTGGGACTCATGTTGTACGGGTTGGTATTCTCTATTATGAGAGAAACAAACATTCCTCTTAAATTCTCAGGTACTGCTATTGGAATTGCTTCAATTATTGGCTACGCCCCCGATTTATTCATGTCGACCATGTTTGGATACTGGCTAGATAATTATGGGAATGACGGATATACATTAATTTTTACCTTTCTTTTCAGTGCCTCTTGCGTGGGTATGATACTATCTGCAATCATTTTGAAGCAAAAGGATAGGTCGACTTTGTCTTTACATCAAGGTGGACTATATACTTAGATTATTCATTAGATAAAGTGGGGCTTTTTAGATTCATCAAGCCCCAAAATAGCCCTTACAGGCAAGCTTTCAAAAATAGCTTGCTTACATTGACCGTTAGCTACCAACTTTCTGAGCACAACAAAGGCGTAATGCACTTTCAAAATCTTCTCTATTGATATAGCAACCTGCCAATTTACGTTCACCTATAAAGGCATCTCTGCCATGCAATACACGCCAATTGTCAAAAATAATCATTTCACCGGGTTTTAAAATATACTTCCATTGATATTGCTCTGACGATGCTAGAGTTTCAAAATAAGCCAATGCTTCATAAATTTTCTGCAAGTTATTTAAGTGTGGAGAGAGAGCTTCCCGGTCGTAATGATTAAAGCTAACTTGCTCAAGTTGACCGTAACGATTATAGCGAAGTACACTTCTCTCGGCAGCTAAACTCACACCATCACCAACGTAACGACCTATTATCGGAGTGTCTTTAAGCAAAGCATGAAGATCTGGCCGATTCTTTAGTATCTCATTCGCTAGCGTAAAACCATCAACCATCGTTGAAGCACCTCCTTGAGCATCATAATGACAACACAATAACATTTGTAACCCAGGCGCATCATAGCTATAAGTACTATCTGTATGAGCGCCTAAAGCTAAATCCGTATAGGCAGAATCATCTCTGTTTTGGTTTGCACTGAACTCCCATAAGCCACCGAAAATAGTTTGGCGAACATAGCCTATTTTATTAGCAATATTTGCTACAGAGTCGATAGTTGTCGGACACTCATTGACAACAACAAAGCCATACTCTTTTAATCGTCTCAGTAGCTGGCTAAAGTTAGCTGACTCTTGAAGCTGATCATACTGAAAACGAAACGCAGTATTATCGATTAAATCAGAATTTCTCCAGCACTTAATACCCTGTCGATGATGCAACATAAAATGAGCGGAAGTGTCAGTCAAGTCGTGAATTTTTGTGTATAAGTCCTGTGCAGTGTACGTTGAAGGTTCATGACTATTTTGCCAATAAATAATGACCTTACTTCCTTCTTCAACACTGATATTTATCGGGATAGAGTAATGATAAAGCTCTCTCGCTGAATACTTTTTTTGATTGGTTTTAGCATCCCAATCTACATGTGACTTAGAATAATCTTTGAGCCAAATATAGGAAAGATTAAGCTCATTCCCATCACGGAACCTAATCAGCAATGAATGTTTATTTGGTATTATATTTTCAATTTCCATCTGAAAGCCTTAAAATTAATGATAAACCTGTAACTCAATAAGTATTAGAGCGCATATATCATCATACTTTAGGACTTCATTTATGTTGAAAGTCAAACCTCTAAGCATTGATCTCTATTATTTGCCCTTCCTCTGCTATCGATCACACTTTGCACAGTTCACAGTAAATTATCACTCAAATTAAATTTCGTCAGTACTTCCCATTAAAAACAAAATAGACTAATTAAAAGTAAGTTAAAGGTGACTTATTTATCCTTTTTGTTCATTGTTCGTTTTTATCTCTCTTTTTTTACTGGTGAATCTTTTTTTGACGCAGGTTTAATCTAGGATATAAATACTTCTTTCTACTACGTGCCTTTTATGTCAGATTTATCATCATCGAATTTAGGAAACTTATTGGAGCAAATCCAATTACCTCCTAGCAACCAACTGTTTATTCATGGTAATTGGACCACTTCTTTATCGACACAACATTATCAAGTTTACGACCCTGGCACAGGTCACGTATTGATGAGTAATGTAGAGGCGAATGATGATGATATCGACAGCGCCGTTATTTCTTCAATTCAGGGCCAGCGAGGTTGGCAAGCGTTATCCCCAGCTAAACGCGGCCAATATTTGTATGATTTAGCAGAAAAGCTCAAACAACAGCAGGAGCCTTTTGCAATAGCAGAAACCTTAGATACAGGGAAACCCTATTCTGAGGCACTAATAGATATAAAAACCTGTGTTGACTTTTTACGTTATTACGCAGGTTTATGCGATAAACTGCATGGTGAAACCATTCCTGTCGACGAAGAGCAGTTCAGTTTTACCATACAAGAACCTGTTGGGGTGACGCTGCATATTATCCCATGGAATTTTCCACTGTTTACATGTATACGCGGTATTGCTCCTGCTTTAGCAGCGGGTTGCAGTGTGATCATCAAACCTTCTGAACATGCACCTATTTCTATTCTAATGCTAGCTCAAATGAGCCGTGACCTAGGCTTCCCTGCTGGGGTAATTAACGTTATTACAGGCCGCGGAACTCAAGCAGGAGAAGGCTTATGCTTACACCCTGGGGTCAATCATATTACTTTTACTGGCTCTAAATTAACCGGGACACGCGTTCTCAGAGCTGCGGCTGAAAACATGGCAACATGCACAATGGAATTAGGCGGAAAGTCCCCAGCGATTGTTTTCCAAGATGCCAACCTCAAGCAAGCAGCAGAGGATATCATTTCGGCTTCATTTTTAAACTCGGGTCAAGTATGCTCCTGTGCGTCAAGAATCATTATTGACAAATCAATAAAAGACAAATTTATTGATCTCCTTTGTAGTAAGCTGGCTGATATTTCGATAGGTCATGGTATGAGTGATCATCAATTCGGTGCAATCAATAATCCTATTCAAATGGATAAAATAGAGCAAGCAATACAACTGGCTAAGCAAGAAGGAGCAACCATTTTGCTCGGTGGTAAGCGTTATCAAAACCCTACCCATACCGAAGGTCTATATTTTTTACCGACCTTGTTAGATAACCTTCCAACAGACTCAGTTCTTTTGTATCAAGAAGTATTTGGCCCGATAATCTGCTTACAATCATTTGAAGGAGTGGATCAAGCCATCTCTTTAGCTAATTCGACCTCATTTGGCCTTCATGCTGGAATCTATACACAAGATATTGCTTTAGGACTAAAATTAGCGAAAAGAATTGATGCAGGACAAGTCAACATTAATCAATATTATGCTAGCGAAATTTATGTGCCATTTGGCGGCAATAAGCACTCTGGCTTTGGAAGAGAATGTGGAAAAATTGCAGTACAAAACTATATGAAAACCAAAGCAACCACCATTTGTTTAAAAACCTGAACGATAAATTCAGGTTTCGTTCATGATGTCAGTATTATGATTTACAACATCATCTAATCTTAAACATAGGTACACACAATGAACAAACTATTCACTCTATCAACTCTTGTTATTGCTTTAACAACTTCTGGCCTTGCTTCTGCTGGTTTTAATGATGGCAAAACTGTGGCTTCTGGTGGCTTCAATGGACCAACTCAAGGAGTTGTCCTAACCGCAAAAGAAGCATTGGATGCGGTCGATGATACCCCAGTCAAACTGACCGGAAACATTGTTAGCTCTCTTGGTAAAAAAGATTATCTATTTAAAGATCAGTCTGGCGAAGTGGTAATTGAGATCAGTCAAAAACGTTGGCAAGGACAATCAGTCAGCCCATCGGATAAAGTTGAAATTCTAGGTGAAGTAGATAAAGACTGGAATAGTGTTGAAATTGAAGTGGAATCTATTCGTAAACTTTAATCAGGTACTTCTCAACACATAAAAAAGAGCGAACAATCGCTCTTTTTTATTTTTTGTTTATTCCACTTCTTCTTTTACTTAAAGAGCAAAGTTAAGCATGGTACTCTTGACTGGTCTAATACGATAACAATGAACCAATCTCTATATTTTTGTTCACAATCATGGATATGGTGTTGCCTCAACAACCATTAAATTCGAGTAAATGTCAGCTTGTCTTGGTATCATTTTCATTCCTTCTCTAACTTGGTTAAGTTACATTATGAATATTGATTTAAATCAGCTCGTCACTGAACGTCGAAATACCGCAAGTTTAGAAATCGATAATCTATCGACTCTTGATATGTTAAAAGTCATTAATCAAGAAGATAAACAAGTCGCATTTGCTGTAGAAAGCGAGCTCCCTCAAATAGCTCTTGCAGTCGATGCGATTAATGCCAGCTTCTCCAATGGCGGACGTTTGATTTATATTGGCGCTGGCACATCAGGACGCCTAGGAATTCTTGATGCTAGCGAATGCCCTCCTACTTATGGTACTTCACCAGATTTAGTCATTGGATTAATTGCTGGTGGACATCAAGCAATTTTAAAAGCAGTAGAAAACGCAGAAGACAATGCTTCTCAGGGAGAGACGGATTTAAAACAACTTAACCTCACCCATCGTGATATTGTTGTAGGAGTCGCCGCAAGTGGACGTACTCCGTATGTTCTCGGTGGCCTCAATTATGCTAACACGATTGGCGCAACAACCGTTTCAATTGCATGTAATCCAGGATCGGCGATGGCGGAGACCGCAACAATAGCGATTCAACCTGTTGTTGGGCCCGAAGTCGTCACTGGCTCTTCTAGAATGAAAGCTGGTACGGCACAAAAGATGGTTCTTAATATGTTATCAACTGGAGCCATGATTCGAAGCGGTAAAGTTTTTGGTAATCTCATGGTTGATGTTGAAGCGACAAACGCCAAGCTTGTTCAGCGCCAAGTCAATATCGTTGTAGAAGCAACCGGGGCCTCTTACTCGGATGCAGAACAGGCGTTAAATGATTGTGAGCGTAACTGCAAAACAGCAATTTTTATGATTCTAAGCGGGCTCGATGCTCAAAAGGCAAAAAGAAAACTCACCGAACACAATGGGTTTATTCGTAAGGCACTGATTAACATTTAGGTTTGAAATCTAGATACAAGCTACTCTTTGCTTAATCTAAGCTAGGTACTCGATGCTCAAATAATCCCTCTAAGCCCTTTATACCATCACAGTAAAAGGGCTCAATTCCATCAACATATCGCCAAATCTTCTTTATCTAAGCTCCCTGAAAATCGCAGCTTATTTTGTTCGAGTTTGAATACGCATGCTCCATAGGCTTTATTGGTTGTGATCTGTTCTTTTCCTATTTTAACCGTCACTCTATCAAACATTCGATTTAGTGCTTCTACCGTTATTTCAGACTGTTCACGTTCAAAATCATATTCTGCTTTTTCGAGCTGATATTTAATGTGCTCAAGGCCATCATTGTTTTGCTTTTTATAAGCAAACAACGCTTCTTGCTGAACTTTTTTTTCAGCCCCACTTGGTATCTTCTTTAATGCTAATTCTTTTCGAATTATCTCCATCGTTTCATTTTGGGCTTGTTTATATTCATTTTTCAGTAACGATATTTTTTGTTTATATTGCTCCGACTGAGTGAATGCTTCAATTTTAGTTACGGTATTTCCTTCCACACCAATCTGAAAACATCGAACACTTCCCGCAACACGAGCCTCACCACCACTCAATGTGCCAACTTTGCTTTTCAGTTCAAGAACGGTAAGATCGCCTCGGCAGTCAATATCGTTATTCATACTATGCACGCAAAGTACTATATCTTTACCCGACATTAACTCACTATACTGAGCATAGTTAGCATAAATAGTACCTTGGCTGCGCACGTGACAACTTTTAGATTCTTCACCACTGACATTATGTCCAATAATGCCTTTTCCAACCGAAATGTCACCTTTTGCTTGAACGTTGGCCGACTCAATAAAACCACCGACAGTAATAGAGCCTGTAGCTTTGACGTTCATACCCGATTCAATATTGCCACTGATTATGACACTGCCTTTAAAGCTTATGTGCCCTGTACCGATATCGACATCGTTAAGCAATAGAACGTTATCAACATCGACACAGTTTGCTTTAATAAGCGGCGTACCTGATGTAATGGCAACAAGTAAATTGGCATCAGAACTACTAAACTCTGTTCCCTTTCCTAGCTCTAAAGCAAGGTCTTCTCCACATTTAGCAGCCACCTCTTCTCCTAATACCGTCATACCAGAGATACCATCGGTAAATGGGATTTTACGCATAAGCGGTTGCCCAATATCAACAGTAATGGTTTGACCTAAATTTCTTAAATCAACTTTTTCATTACTCGAACCGGCTTGTTGTGGTTTTAAAATTCTTTTGGTGATGTCTTCCACAAGTGGTTTAAATATCGTGTCACAACCATCAATAGGACGCTTTCCTTTTGCAACAGGTTGAGTTACTTGTTGGCCAGGTCTTAATTGTGCACTCATTTGTAAGACTTTTCTTAGTGCAAGTTTATTAATGCCTTTCGTCACTCTCGCTTGACTAAGAATCTGAATTAACTCATCGGCTGTAACCCCTCTCCCACCATAAGCCCCAATGACAGTAATACTTGCCAACATTCCATCGCCACTTACTTCAATATAAGCTTGTGCATTTTTTATTTCAGCAACAGTAATACCTTGATAAGCTTCTTCTGTGGCATTTTCGGCATATTGGATAAAGAGGTCTATATTCTCTGTATAAACCATAGCATGATAAGCTTTCATCTTTTCAAGCTGTTCAGTGAAAAGTTCCTGATTTAAACTACCGTTCAAAAAAGTGTCTTTAGGTAAACGAGCAATAACTTTAGTCTTATCGTCAGACCAAACGAGATAGGGGCTCCACATAACTCATCCATTAGCATCCTCACATTTCTTCGAGTGTAGCTAATATATTAAATACAGCCGCGCTCTGTATCACAGATCTTTGTCGCTATACTGGCATCTAATAATAGAATTCAAACACACTTCAAATCTCTTGATACGAGGAGGTGGCTATCACTCACATTCGTTGTTCCTCTTGCTCTCAGTAGTATGATGAGAGCAGCCTCTTTACACTGTAAATTCAGGTTTTCTTTAAGAGTTTAGGAAGAGATGAAGTTTAAATAGAAAGGTAGTTTTCTTAATTTCTGCGGGTGACTCATTAATATCAACATGACTCATGAACTTGTTTTTTCTATGGCATCTAAGCAAATTAATTTACAGTGTAAACAGGGACTCCTTTCAATAGCTTTCCACTCTATTGTCTTGACTCATGTTGCCTAGGCTAATGAATGTTTAGAAAGCGTCTCTTTACACTGTAAATCAATAAACAACTAAAGTCTTAATGACCAAGTTAGGTACTGACGTGATCAGTTCAAAGACTTTACAGTGTAAATTGTGCCAGCTGCTGCCGAAGCTGCTGCTTTAATTCAGCCTCAATTTGCTTGCGTCCTGCAAAGCCATACTGATATCCACATTCAGCCCAACTTAGATTTAGAATCACTTTACTGATCATTAAATCTGAAACATTACTGAGCCCTACAAAAAAGAGCCACTGCGAAAGCCAAACAGAGATCGATTCATAACTACTTCCACCTGAGGCATATATTTTTAAAAGATTGTATTTAGCTGAATGAGAAAACCCCAATGTATTCGAATCCGAACAAAGTGCACGTAAAATTTCAGGTTCCAATCTAGGATAAATGATGCCTGCACTAGAGCGTATTATCTCATCGAAAAGTTGATGAGCCTCGCTTATCCAAGGTAAAGGTCGTGAATAAAGAGCACAAACCATTAGCAATGAGTAACAACCACTCGCAGCATCGCGCATCGTGCCCAACCGAATTGGAGAAAAATCACATTGAGACCAAAAACTCACGACATCTTGAGTGGCAGCAAAACTCGTAGACAAATAGTCAATATGAGCAGGAGCCAATAATTTAAGTTGTGCTATCATTCTCTGACCAATTCCTTGACCATGAAGAGAAGGATGAACAGCAATCCTCATAATACGAAGTGTTGCTAATTGACCCACATCGAAATGACCAAGCTGGGTAATCATTGTAATTGGTGTTAAATGCCCTTTGGGACGTCTTTTACCAAGTTTTATTTCTTCCACTAACCCCTGCTCTAACTGCCCTTCTTCAACAGTTAATAAGACACCAACCAGACTCTCTTGTTGTAAAGCAACATACAGCGAACATTTATCGTCTCGTAAAAGGTGTAAGAGATCATTCGGTGATGTTTGATAATGGGCATTAACCAAAAGTGAAAAGCATTTACGCAATAAATCAGGATTTGCTAGCAACTGTAACTTCGTAAGCTTCTGAAGGGTAACGGTAGGTAGGTCTAAAGCCGGTGCCTGGTCCAGCTCAGGATTTAAAACAAAAGCATCGTAAGACCATAATTCAAGTGGGTCGTTGTCTGCCCAGCGGATAGGTTGTTTTAAATGGAGGCTGCGCATTCCTGGCCTTGCGTTTTTTAGCCACTGAGTAAATTTTAAAGTAAAGCCCCGACCGCTGCCTTCATAACCATGAATCGTGCTAGAAAATACGAGTCGATGATAGTGCTGGGTGATTTGTATTAACATTGGAAGAGGTATAGCAGATGCTTCATCAACGAGTAACAAATCACATTCAGGCTTAGAAGACAATAATTCATCAGGTGCAATGTATTGAATGTAACCGTCTCCGACTTCTACCCTACCTTTTTTCTTATGCGAGATTGTAGAATCTGAACGCTCAAATGCATGATAAAAAACAGGGGCAACAGCCGCTATAGTTGGTGCAGTGATAAGAATTCGCTGAGATTTATCTGCTAATATTTTAGCGCAAGCAATTCCCAATGCACTACTTTTTCCACGGCCTCGATCCGCCGTTAAAACAAACGGACGCTTACGATGACCATTGATCACTTTGACAATCGAATCAACCGCAGCTTTTTGTTCAACAAACTGTTCAGGTGGCTCTAATTGCATCAAAGTGGGTAATGCAGGTAAGGTATTATTCTGCTCAAGGGGAATCAACTTTTGCCACTGCCTTTGCATCCACAGCTCATCACTTAATACATTTTTTTTAGAGGTGGTTAACACAATCAATAAACCACCACCTACTAGAGCTCCCAAAGCAGCCATAAAACTGTTTGCATCAAAATCTTTACGAGCATCAAATACTAGTACATCGCACTCTTGACCTAACAGCCGCGAGCCATGTTTTAAAGCGACACATTGAGCATTGTCTAAGTACATATCCCCCAAATAAAACCATCTTTTATGGTGCTGTATGTTATTAAAGGCTGTGATAAGTTCATTTTGCCACTTCTCTTCACCATAGAGAACAACACCAATACGCTGAAAAGTAAGAAATGACTCAGTTTGCAGCCGAAAAAGATATTCAGAATAGATACACATCAATTTTTCCAATTTAAAAATAGATAGCAATTACGTTGCCATACTCAAACTTGCTTCGTAATAAAAACTGCGTCATACATATATAGCAGTAATCTTAAGTGTAACGCTCAGTAAGATAAACTGACTTTGAGTTAAGCTTATTAAAGCCATTTGAAATAAAACTATCGTATTATTTTACCACATCTAAAAAACTCAAGATTGTTTAGATAAGAAACGAAAAAACCGCCCGAAGGCGGTTATTGATAGAAACTTTATCGTGAACGATGTTATTTCATTTTTTGTCCAATGAAATTAAGAATATCTTCTAACAAGTGGTCATCCACTTTCTTAAGGTCTAGTTTCAAGTTAGATCCTTTTCTGCTGTAACTAACGCGATCTTTTACGAGCACTATCTTTTCTACTTTTTCTGACGATTTAACAGGTGCTAGATCTGCAATCCAGTGCTCAATGCTCTCTGTGACTTCTTTAGTCAAACGAGCTACCCCTTGTGCAGAACTCCGTTGCCATAAATAGCCATCCGATGAACGACATTTATCGAGCAAGCTTTGCTGCTGCGATTTATCAAGCATTGAGAATTGTTTATGCAATTTCACAATTGTTGGGCGTCCCAGGTCGCCAACATTTGGGTACGCTTGCAAAAGCTCAAGAGGCAAAGAAGCCGCTTTTAATGCTCCGCTAACAAGTGCTTCACTACACTGAAAAATCTTAGCTAACGCTTTTTGATCTTCCGCCTCCCCACTCTCTAGTTTAGCGAGCATTTCTTTACCTTTTTCATATAAAGAGAGAGGCTTATGTGCATTCGCAACATCCGATAAAAACTTAGCATGATGAGTGCTAATGTCTGTACCAACGTAAACCAAAAAATCTTGTTCAGCCAATATACATGACATGCGACGACGACTGCCGTCTAAGATTTCAATTTTACCATCATCAGTTCGACGACCTACCGCTGGATATTGTTGACCACGCTCTTTTAACGTGATTAAAACATCAGATAATGCATGTTCATTTAAAAAAGATTGTTCACGTGCATTATTTGCAAAGACTAATGTATCTAGTTCAACACGATCAGCAGGAATACGGACTAATTCAAACTGAACGGTATTCTCACCAGCAACAGCAAGTTCAATTGTTTGAGTTTTTTCTTTGGCAGCAGACTGAGCTTCTTGAGGAGTTACCACACGACGCTTATTGGTTTTACCAAATAGTTTTGCGTTTAATTCAGACGTTTTTAATGCCATATCTTGTTACCCCTGATTTAATGACGACCAATTTGAATGCAAGACACGTTCTAGTTCCAGTGCACTCTTCTGAACAGCATCTTGTGCAGTTGCTAATGTCTTTTTACCACCTTCAAAGTCACTAACTGTTAAATCAAATACTGTACTATAGGTGTCAGCACATGTTTCAAAAGCTCGGCTTCTAGGGATTGTCGCCATCATCACTTGATCACCTAATAGGTAATTCATTTCTGTCAAAACAGATACCTGTTTCTTATTATCATCTTCGAACATGGTCGGCATAAGACGAACAAACTCAAGCCCATTCCAATCATCAGGAAACATTTCGTAGACAGTCGGTAAATGCTGAAAAAAGTTAACCGTTGAGGCCCAATCAAGTCGTTTTGCTGCACAAGGAATTAGCAAGGCATTGGATGCATACATCGCATTCCAAACAAGCGGGTCAACATGAGGACCTGTATCAATCATAATAATATCGAAGTCATTCGATATTTTATCGATAAGTTCTTCTTTCAGTAGTCGAACAATATCTAATGAAGGATCTTCAGATAATGTTTGCCATGCTTCAGCATTAAACATTGCATCCTCAGGGAATGCTGATATGGATTTAAGATTTGGATATTGAGTTGGAAGTAATACATTCTTGTGTAAGAATTCACCGTCGATATCTACACCATCTGGTACATTGCCTAGCATAATATCGACTGCAGAGTAGATATTGTCATGCTCCGCTACGCTAATTTGAGGATTCAAAAATAAACGTAATGAACCTTGTGGGTCCAAATCTATCAAGCAAATACGATAACGTTTATCTAAATTTAAAGCTAAACATGCCGCTAAATGAACAGCTGTCATTGATTTACCTGTTCCACCTTTCTGGTTTTGAACATTGATAATCCAAGGTTTATTCTCTGAATTTATTTTACGCTCATAAAACTTAGGAACTTCAGCCGAATCCATTAACATATGCGCTTCTTCAAGGCTGATAGAGTAATGATTAGCATTATTCTTCGTGAACTGATGGCCTTCAGCTTCCATTTTACCAATAGCTTCATCAAGCTTTCGACGAGTTAATCCGGAACGAGTCTCCATCATCGCTTTAGACATAGGAGGAAAATAATTATCACTTCTCTCTTCTAAAACAATTTCTATACGATCAGCTTGAACTTGCTGGGTAAGCTCCGCTAACTCTAGAAGATTCTTAATTGTTTTTTCTCTTTTCATGCCAATTTCCGTTGGAAAGTAATCTATTCATAATAGTACAACAAAAACACAATAAAACAACAAAAAGCTGAACATACATTTATAAGAATAATCGAGTGACAAAATCAGTTAAAAAACACTTTATGACACGATGGAAAAGAGTATATTTCCTTTGCAAATGACCAAACAATAAAAGTGTTACATTGTCACATATTTACATTGTAAATATTAATATCTTCGGAACGATAATAAAGCCAGTTTAAATTACGGTTAATGGCAAATGAACCTTAAAAAAGAAATAATTCAAAATAAACGTGAGAATAATGACTATCCTTGATCATTTTTCCAAAGTAAATGAATGCAAATATGGCTACGACATAAGAACGATGATCAAGGTAATAAAAAACGAGCTCAATTTTGCATAGAATTTGATGAAGCATGATCAAGGAGTCTGTAAAGGCTATCACTTGTAGAGGTCTTATAGAAACAAGATCAAAACTTACGGAAATATGATCAAGATAGAAATTGTTTCGGAAGCATGAGTATTACTAGTTAAATTACGGGTAAATGCAGATAGAACGGGGGTTTAGTAGAAAATGATATCCAAAAAGTACTTATAACTTGTATTTCTAAATCAATAATTGAATTGAACGTTACATTGATCATGCTTCCAATATTTTTTAAACATTGATTTACTCATAATTTTTATCCATAAAAAAAATTTCACAGTTTAAGATGCTATGAGTGATGAGGAATCGGAAAAATAAACAACCTTGATCATTGATCCGAGACTAAAGATAGGAATATAAAACAATATAAAATTAACTTATCAAGCTAAGATCGTGATCAATTGTGGATAACCTGTTCAGATATCATGATCATTCTTTCAAATTACATTTGATCATTTTTTCATATAAATGATGATCATACTTACGAAGAAATTTGATCATGTATTCGAGATTGGTATGATCATACTTTCATTAAGAACTTGATCATGCATCCATACGAGTAAAAAAGTATTAGCCTAAATAACAATGGTTTACGGGAAAACAAAGCCATGGATCAATAGATCATATAATCAATTAAGATCAAATTAATCAAAAGATCTTATTAAAAGAAGTAGAAATTTTTTTCTTTATTTATGATCTGTTTTTCTTTATCCTTCGGAACTATGATTATACTACGGTGAACGTGAACTAGAGTTGAAATAATGGCAGACGAAAAAACTCTGATTAAATCTCCAAGAAGCCACAAAGATGGTCATTTATTTGAAGTCAATGAATCATCAGCAGATTGGGTTCAGCAATACCAACACTTTAAAGGCGTCACCAAAAGTATTCTCGAACTTTTAAATCTTATTTCTTTGAAAGGTTTCAATAGCAAAGATGGGCTAGTTTCGACCACTGAAATTGTTCAATCGACAGAAGGACAACTGACCAGGGCTGCGTTACAGCAACGCTTAAGAACTGCTGTAAGCATTGGATTATTTACTCAAACACCAGTTCGATTTGAGGAAGGTCTTGCTGGAAAAACAATGTTGCATAAATTTGTAAATCCCAGTCAATTAATTTCTGTACTCGGAAATACCAGTCTTGTTACTGAAAAAGTTCGACAGAATGAAAAACAAAAGCGCTCTAAAGCTCTTGCTCAAACACACGTCAACAAACGTTTATTAAACGAACACGGGCTTAATACTCCACCAGTAATGAAAGATGAAGCTGACCAATTCATTGTCTCACCAACTAACTGGGCTGGAATTATTGACCAAGCATTAGCTCCACCTCGGACACGCAAAAGCTATCAGAAATCTTTGGTTTCAATATCAGGAACTAAGGCAGTCATTGAAACACGATCATCCAAAAATATTATGACTGTAGATGATCTTATGACACTCTTTGCATTATTTACATTAACAGTTCAATACCATGATCATCATAAAGATCAGTATCAAATGGATGCTATACACGTTCCTAACAAGACACCATTATACATCACTGATATTCTATCTTTACGGGGTAAAAAAGACAGTGGTCCTGCAAGAGACTCAATCCGTGACAGTATTGATAGGATCGAGTTTACTGATTTCCAGTTACATGAATTAACAGGGCGTTGGTTAAGTGAAAATATGCCCGAAGGTTTCAAAAGTGATCGTTTTAGATTTATAGCGAGAACAATCACAGCATCTGAAGAAGCACCAACTGAGGGTTTAGATGGTGAGATCAAGATCAAACCAAATCTTTATATCCTAGTGTGGGAACCTTCTTTCTACGAAGAGTTATTAACTAGAGACTATTTCTTTTTATTCCCCCCCGAAATTTTGAAGCAACATACATTGGTCTTTCAACTTTACTCTTTCTTCCGAAGCCGTATGGTTCGTCGACATTCTGATTGCATGTTATTAAGCGAACTAAATCAAAAGCTGGCTCGAAACATTGAATGGCGTCGATTTTCTATGGATTTGATCCGTGAATTAAAACGATTATCTAAAGGGAAGGGGAATGATGATTTGTTTGTCGTTAATCTCTGGGGCTACCACTTAACGATCGAAACAATGCTCAACAATAGTAAAGTGATCGATTATCAAGTCGATATTAAGTGTGATGTCGAAGAAGTACTTCGTTATTCTCGCGCAAAAATGACTAATGCCGGCAAACGTAATATGGCACCGACTTTACCCAACCCACTTCGTAATGAAATGGTAACCAAAAAACAACTTGATGATCTTTCAGGTATTATTGATGGTGAGTTTGAGCCAATTAAACGTAAAGCAACTTCTTCAAAAGGTAAATTAGGCCGTCGTGTAAAACAGAAAAAGCACTTAGTAGAAATTAATGCAGATGAAATTACTATTACTCTATCTAAATATACCTCTTTAGAAGCTCTAGAACGCAGTATAACGGCTTTATCTGCCATGACAGGGCACGCGTATGCTTCAATTAAAGAAGAGTGCTCAGAGTTCATAGAGAAGCTAGATTGGTTAAGAGTTGAAGATCAGAAGATCTCATATGAAACATTAAGTAAAACAGTTGAGCTTTTTAATAGTCAAACTGAAGCCAAACACCTTACGATTGAACGTTTGATCGCAGGACTGGCAGTAAGACGTAAGATATGCCGCCAAGTTTATGAAGGTCATATTGATGATGTCGTTATTAGAGCCTTAGAAGAGATGGCAAGTTAACAAGGTTAATCGACAGTACATAAAAACATTGCTTACTTTGATTATGCTTGGTTAGCATAGAAGTTTATAAAGTTCATACTTTGCGCTAACTTTTAGCTGACAACGATATTAATTATTCTGAATAAAATATGTTTTGAACAGACACCCCTTTGTTCTTTCTGATGATTAATTTTGGCTATGTTTTATTAGCATTTAGTTTTGCGAGCTTTTTGTATAGAAAGCTCGCTTTTTTTATCAAAATCTAAGGTCATCGCAAATTACAGATAGGTTTTTTCGTTATTAACATCACTGAGTTTCATAAGAATACAAGGTTGTTAGCTTTAACCTTGATCATGCTTATGCAATTCGTTCCATTTTAATGACTCCATTAATGCAATATGAGTATTGATCAGAAAGTTGGCTTGTTGTTGCCATTTAGTCTGATCATCTTGGCGTTGACAATGGACCAAACACATTCTGCGGCGCTTGGTATAGAATCCTTCCTAAAGAATCTTCTTGATCATCTTTCCGATGATAAATGCCACTCTGAAACTATGTGTAACCAAGTTGATACTCCATATTTCCTCTTCAATTGAACATCTTAGAATATCTAACTTTAACTATATACCCAAGTACAGCTATAACATGAATCTGCTATGTTTGATTTTATTTGATAGAAGCTTATATACGTTGAATGTAAGAGGCAGGTCAAAATATTTATAAGGGAATAATTTCATCAATCTAATCTTTTCAAAGTCACTATGCAAAGTGTAAATGTTGCTTCTTTTGTTGAGTTTGCTAAATATTGCTAATGCTCACATTTTATTACCTTTTTTGTTACTTCTATACAAGGGCTTTGATATAGATAAAGCACTTAATCTTGGTCTATTCGGAGGAAGTATGTCTATTAATTCTATCGACCATGAAGAAATGAATAACATCACCAACAAATGGGAAATCCCAGAAGGTAATACCAGTAAAAGTGTAAAGTCTGCACAAGCAAGACGCCGTATTGAAACACTGCGTGAAATTAGGGATAGTGGTCTAAGCATAGAAGAAGCAAGAGAAATGGGACTTATTCACTAATTCAAGTTGATGATTTCTCGGCCTGTCTAGATAGTTTTCTTTGCAAATCAAAGGTAACTCCTTAGTTGCCTTTGATTGTTTTTTGTTCTTATTTACAGTGTAAATAAGATTATTATTTCCTTAGATAACTTTTTAATATCAATGTAGATGTGCTCACTGTTAGATGATATCTTTTTCCTTTAACTCAATTAAGCTGTGTTATTCAGAGTTCAGCTCTTTTATGCTGCTTGGCATAGCGGAAATTGACTTATCATTACTCGTTTTTCTTCTGTTCAGTGATTACTGTATGTTATAGTGTGCGACCAGTATTTAACGTACTTTGAGGCTGCACATGTCGTTTAATCTATCTTTATTGCCTTCTAATGAGAAAACAAAAATTGAGCTTGATAAACAGGCATCGTTTTTAGTTTGGAGAATTAAAGAGTCCAAATCTGGCCATGAAGCCATAGAAGATGCATTAGCTAAGATTCACGATGTGAACGAAAAGCAAACCTTTCAAGAGGCAGTCGATAAGTACAAACGGGTTATGGGTGTAATAGCTGGCTCACGTGGCTAAGCTATTTTAACAGCATTGAATAAGGTTACCCTTTATTTCTTGCTGCGTGTATTCTCTTGCCGAGTAAAATGGAAAAATTACCATTTTTTTGCTAGAGTTTGATGTTATTTCGTAATGATTTTGCAGCAGATGTGTTTCTTTTTAGTTGTATTAGAAACTTAAACAAAATGTAACCACGAAAGTTCAATAAACCTAAAATCCTTCGCATTAAATTTAAATTTAGAGAGACATCCCGATGGGAAGAAGTTTTGAAGTGCGCAAAGCCTCAATGGCCAAAACTGCAGGCGCAAAAATTAAAGTTTATTCCAAGTACGGTAAAGAAATTTACATGTGTGCTAAAAATGGTGGTTCTGATCCTGATATGAACTTATCATTGAAACATCTTATCGCTAAGGCTAAAAAGGACCAAGTACCAGCACACGTAATCGATAAGGCGATAGATAAAGCCAGCGGCGGTGGCGGTGAGGACTATGCACCAGCTCGTTATGAAGGATTTGGACCTGGCGGTACTAGCGTTATTGTCGATTGTCTGACTGATAATGGTAACCGTACTTTCCAAGATGTACGCCAGTGTTTTGTTAAAGTTGGTGCCAAAATTGGTGTTGAAGGGTCTGTGTCTCATATGTTCGATCACCAAGCTGTTTTTCAGTTCAAAGGTGAAGATGATGAAGTAATTCTTGAAACTCTAATGATGGAAGACGTTGATGTAACGGATGTAGAACTGGAAGATGGTGTGATTACGGTATTTGCTCCTCACACTGAGTTCTTTAAAACTAAAACTGTTTTAAATAGTACTTTTCCTGATTTAACTCTTGATGTTGAAGAGATTACATTTGTTCCTCAAACTCACACTCCAGTGACTGGTGAAGATATTGAGAAGTTCCAAAAATTCTTAGATCTTTTAGATGACTGTGATGATGTTCAGCAGGTTTATCATAACGCAGAACTATAAAATTCTTCGTTGCTACTCTTATAAAAAGGCTTCCTATGGGAAGCCTTTTTATTACGATCACATTTAAAGCTGTTGAGACTTCAAGTGATGGTTATATTTTAAATCACACAGCGACATAATGACACCAAAGCATAATCCTTGAGTGAGCATTGCAGTACCACCGTAGCTAAAGAAAGGCAGTGGACTCCCCATAACCGGTAATAAACCACTCACCATCCCCGTATTAATAAAGGCATATAGAAAGAAGCTCATGGCTAGAGTTCCACTAACCAACCGTGCAAAAAAGTTGTTCGATTGACATGCGAGAAAGATGATTCGAGTCGTAATGAATACATACAGTATAAGCAGAAAAAGGCAGCCCAAAAATCCCCACTCCTCCGCGTATGTAGAGAAAATGAAGTCAGTATGACTTTCTGGAATAAACCCTAGTGTACCCTGAGTGGCATTCATCCACCCCTTTCCTTTTATTCCTCCAGAACCAATAGCAATCAATGATTGGATTATCTGATACCCAGAGCCAAGTGGATCCATTTCAGGATTTAAAAATTGAATGATACGGCTTTTTTGATAGGACTCCATGACGAAAAACCAGAGAATAGGGAATGTGATAAGGAGTCCAATCAAGAATCCACTGATAATCCTCCAACTCATACCAGCAAAAAAAAGTACAAATAAAGCGTATACTATTGTAAATACAGCACCATCTAAATCAGGTTGAAGAGAAATTAATCCAGCGGGAATCAGAGTAATCACTAAACAAGTGACAATTTTGTACACACTGGGTCGTCCCCCCTCGATATGAAGAATCCAAGCAATCATTAAAGGTATAGCAAGCTTAACTAACTCTGATGGTTGAAATCGAAAGAAGCCAATGTCCAGCCAACGTTGAGAGCCATTTGTGCTATCTCCAAAAAATGTTACGGCCAGTAGTAAAACAATGGTTGCAAAATAAAGGTAGGGTGAGGTGCGTTGATAGTAGTTAGAGGGAATAGACGACATTAATGTAATTAACATAAGTGTAATTAAGCACCGAATAAGGTGTTTAATTAATATGGTTTCATTGAACCCACTCGCGCTCCAAAGTGTGAGTGAGCTTAAAATCATAAGTGGAATAATGGCCAATATCAAAGGCAGATCAAGTCTTGGAAAGAAACGCTTGTTCATTTTCTAAAACCTATAAATATTCGAATAGAGTTACATAGCTCTTAGCTATCGTAGTGTTAATGAATCCAATAGTGGCAGCAAAACAAGAGTGAATTTAGATAAGAAATTCCGATAAATCCTGATAAGAAAAAGTGCCCCTTGTAAGCGATGGTTTGCATATGTACACTAGATTGGTACTTTATTCCATTATTTTTATGTGTATAAATGTTTTCGTAACACAAGCACTTGATGTATAAAAGTTGAAATTAAACTATGTAGGATGGTTAAATATAGAAAAATAAAGTTAATAAAGTTAATAAAGTTAATTTTCATTTGTAAATATATTAATGTCCTTATAGTGATACTTTTTGTTCTCTACTCGATACCTTGAATATGATGTGAAAACTACAATAACCATTAGTAAAAAATGGTTATTAGGGGCATCGCATGATAAAAATAAAAAGGAAAACAGTCCTCTTTGTTATTATTATATTTATTCTATCTTTGTGTATATTTCAAACAACAAACATTGTACTTCATAAATCATCTGAAACTGAATTTTGTATATCTTGTCACTCAATGAAAATTCCCTATGATGATTATATAAAAAGCTCACATTATACTAATAAACATGGTGTTTCAGCTCAATGTAAAGATTGCCATATTAATGAACAGAGTAATATTGAATATTTCACGGCTAAGCTTGGTGGAATAAAAGATATCTGGTTTGAGGCAACAGGAAAAATCGACACTAAAGAGAAATATGAAGAACACAGAATGGAAATGGCTCAAAATGTTTGGAAACAGATGAAAGCCAATAACTCAGCGACTTGCCGTAGTTGCCATTCTTACGCAAAAATGAATTTCGAAAAAATGTCCTCCAGAGCAAAACAACAAATGCAGATAGCTGCAAGTAAAAATCAAAGTTGTATAGACTGTCATAAAGGTATTGCTCATACTTTGCCTAAAGTTAAATCAGATACTTTCACAATTAATGAGTTAAAAATTGGTGCAACTGCTTATACAACAACAATTTCACCACTTTATAATGATCAAGATTTTACGGAAATTAAAGCTAAAATATTGCCTTATACTCAGTTTAAAATTTTAGATAAAAATAATGGCGCAATAAAAATAGAGCTTACTGGATGGCGAGAAGCTCATAAAAATTTACTTTATGCTATTAAAGGGAAGCGAATTACTGATGCTGTAATAAGAGGTTTGGAAAGTATTAATAAAACTGGTCAAACTTATTATAACAATACAACAAAAAAGTCTTGGAAAGAACTAACTGTGATTGCTTGGATAAAGGATGTTTCTGTGACATTGAATATTAATCAGCAATGGGAAATTAATAAATTCGAATATGAGTCTAAATGTGCACAATGCCACCAGAAAGTACAAGAACATCATTTTAGTAGTAATGATTGGCCAGCTCAATTTAAAGGTATGGCACGTCAAGCTAAATTGACGAAAAATGAAACTCAAGGAATATTAAAATACCTTCAGTATCATTCATCCGATCAATTAAATAATTTGGGAAAATAGAATGATATTAACACGACGTGATTTTCTTAAAAATACTTGTTCAGTAAGTACTCAAGTAGCACTTGCTTTACAATTAAGTCCTATCGCATTTGCATCTCAAGCTGATTCTAATTTGCAGCGTATTTTAACAGGTTCTAAATTTGGCATGTTTGACGCGGAATTAGAAGGTAATAATATCAAAGAAGTTACTGTAGATAATAAATATTCTCAGATGGTGTATCATGCTTACAAAACTATTAATAATTCATCAAGAATTCAATCACCAATGGTTCGTAAAGGCTACCTCTCCGGGGATAAAAGTGATCGTGGCAGCAATGAGTTTGTCTCTATTAGCTGGGAAAAAGCAATTGATATTCTTTATCAAGAAATAGAAAGAGCTCAATCGAAGCATGGCCCATCATCGATATTCCCTCTATCACACTGGGGTATGTTTGGCCAGTATGGTAATTGTGGTACAGCAATGCAGCGTGCTCTTAACCTTCATGGTAAGACAATGAGCTCAATGGGCTTTTACTCTTTTGCGGCTGCTGAATCTATTTTACCTGAGATTGTTGGTGATCTTGAAGTGACATCTGAACAAACAACTTTAAATCACGTAGTAGAACATACAGAACTGCTGATCTTATGGGGTTGTGATCCGATCAAAAATTTAAAAATAGGGTTAAGTGTTCCTGATTTTTCTCCTTATCAGTATTGGCAACAAATAAAACAAAAGAGTGAGCAGGGAAAAATAGAGGTGATCTCTATTGATCCTATTTCAACCGATACTCAAAATTACCTTAATGCTAAGAATATTGCTATAAAGCCACATACAGATACCGCTTTAATGCTGGGACTTTGTTATGAGTTATTGGAACAAGGAACCTATGATCAAAGCTTTATCAAAGAATATACAGATGGACATGAAGAGTTTTTTGCCTACTTAATGGGGGAAAAAGATGGCGTGAAAAAGACGGTAGAATGGGCATCCAGTATTTGTGGTTTGTCTGTTACTACTATTAAATCACTTGCCAAAAAATTCACTAGTAAGCGTACTTTGCTTTCTAGTGGGTGGTCTGCACAACGTGCGGAGCATGGAGAGCATTATTGTTGGTCTTTAGTTGCTTTAGCATCAATGATAGGTGAAATCGGCTTACCTGGTGGTGGCTTTTCTTTTGGATATAATGCCAATGATGCAGGTGCTGCAAGCTCTAATGGGTCTAGACTCGGCGTAATGAGTGCAACGATTAAAGGTACTGCGCCTAAGTATGACAAGCCCTATACGAGTACTCCATATTTTCCGACTTCACGTATTGTTGATGTTATTAATAATCCTGGAAAAGTAATACCCTTCAAAGGTAGAGATATTACTTATCCTGATTTAAAAGTCTTTCTTGTTGCTGGTGCGAATCCGCTATCAACTCACCAAGATACTAATCAACTCAAAAAAGCGTTAAATAAGCTCGACTTTATTGCGACGATTGATTGCCAGTGGACTGCAACCTGCCGCTTTTCTGATTTAGTGTTGCCAACAACCACAATTTGGGAACGTGATGAATTAATACCTTACGGGAACGCAACTAACCGTGGTGTTATTGGAATGAAAAAGCTTGTAGAACCTATGTATGAGGCAAAAGACGACTTTGAAATATGGCGTCTATTTACTGCTAAATTCGACAGAGACACGCAATTTACGGAGGGTAAAACTCAAATGCAGTGGCTCAAAGAGTTTTACGACAAGGCATATACTGCTAATCAAAAAAGAGGTATTAATATGCCTGTCTTTGAAAAATTCTGGACTCAATATAGCGCTATATTTGAATATCCAGGACAAAATGATTATGTGCGTTATGCTGACTTTAAAGAAGATCCAGATCTTGATGGCTTAGCGACCGATTCTGGATTAATACAGCTATTTTCACAAAAAATAGCCAATGCAAAACTTAAAGATTGTCCCCCTTATCCAAGTTGGATGGAAACATCAGATTGGAAAGAACGTTCATCAGGGGAATTTTTTCACTTAACAACATTGCACCCTACCAATAGGCTTCACTCACAACTTTGTGGCGTTAAAGAGTTAAGAGACCTTGTTAATTGCAATCAACATGAGCCACTTTGGATCAATCCTGTTGACGCAAAAGCATTTAATCTTGCAACTGGTGATATTGTTGAAACATACAATACGAAAGGGAAGGTATTACTGGGTGCCATCGTTTCTGATAAAGTTAGTCAAGGCGTATTGGCAACACAAGAAGGAGGCTGGTATAGCCCTGATGGTGATACGTGCTTATACGGTAATGCCAATGTATTAACAATGGATAGAGGGGCTTCATCTTGGTCGCAAGGGCCATCAGCACAAACTTGTCTGGTTAAAATCAAAAAATACCAAGGACCAAAGCCAAATATTGATTGCTTTGATGGCCCAAAAATTATTAAAGCATAAAAACCTCGGAGCAAGGTGAGTCGCTTCAATAGTACTCAACCTTGCTTTGTAACTTTACATTTTCTCTACTTTTTGTGGTGAATTTAAAAACAAATAGACAAGAAAAAACAATGTTATGTAATGAGTGACAGCTTATGTCAGTGATTTATCTATACCTTGAAACGTTCTACTAAATCGTAGAGTTGCGTGGCTTTTTCATGTAAATGGCAACTGCTTGACTTATTTTTATCAGTCAGATGAGCTGATTCGCTGCTTTGCTGCGAGATAATTTCAATACGCTTCGCAATGTCTTGTCCAACCTGGCTTTGCTCTTCAGTTGCGGTAGCAATTAAGGTGTTCATATCCATAATATCGGCGATAGCAGCTTGAATTTCTTGTAAAGCATTTGAGGCTGCACGCGACTCCAATACGGTGTTTTGACCTCGAGTTTGGCTGGTGTTCATCGCTTTGACAGCGGCATCTGATCCAGACTTTAATTGCTTTATCATTCTATGGATATCACCAGTACTATCTTGAGTTCGACTCGCAAGTTGACGAACTTCGTCTGCTACAACAGCGAAACCTCTTCCTTGCTCACCAGCTCTTGCTGCTTCAATCGCAGCATTGAGAGCAAGTAAATTCGTTTGTTCAGCAATATCTTGAATGACAGTTAATGAAGCAGAAATCTGTTGTACATCTCCTTCTAAACAAGCGATCACTTTACTGGCCTCTAAAACTTCTTGTGCAAGTATTTCTACTGATTGCGTTGCAGAATCGACAGTATATTTCGCTTGTGATGCATGGTCATCTGCATTTTTGGCTGATAAGGCTGCTTGATTAGCATTGCTTGAGATTTCATGAGCTGTTGCTGTCATTTCTGTCATTGCTGTTGCAACTTGGTCCGTTTCCTGATGCTGCTGAATGGTCAAGTCATCGACTTTCATAGCTCGCTGAGACATATTTGTACTCTCGGCCACCACTTCTTGACCGACATGGCTGACTTGCTTAATGATCGTCTGCAAACTCTGGACAAAATCATTAAAATTACGGCCAAGTTTCTTGAGTTCTGGGACACTTGGTTCAGCCATTCTTGCTGTTAGATCGGCTTCACCTTGAGCAAATGAATATATTGAGTCACTAAGAATTTGTATGGGCCTCATAATGCTTCGGTTAATTGGTACCGAAATAAGAATTACTATTGTTACAATAGCAAAACAAAACAGTGCAATAGCCGTTAAGGTCATATGGAGGTTTTGTTCAGCAGTTGCATTCATGTCATCAATAATAATATCGACATCATCCGTATAAAACCCAGTACCTATTGTAAGGTCCCATTCAGGAATGAATAACGAGTAACTTAACTTAGGTAATGCTTCGTTTTGATTCAGTTTAGGAAAAAAGTAAGTTGTAAACTCACCTGTTTTTGCATTTTTGATCAGATCTTGAATTAAGTAATTGCCCTTATCATCCTGTAGGTAATAGAAATTATCCCCAACACCTTGGAGGTCCTGGCCAGCAAAAATACGTGTACCTTCTGAGTTATAGCCAAAGATATAGCCTGATTGGCCAAACTCTAGCTGTTTGAAAATTGGTAGAACTTCTTCCAGTGGTGCGTTTCTATTTAGAAATGGAGTGATTGAAGATTGTGCAATTTGAATATAACTCTTTAGTTCCTCTTTCTTCATTTCCATTACTTGATGACGTATTGATGCTATTTTTTTATCGCTGTAATCGGTGGTTTGAAGATAAGTGAACCACATCATACTAATTGCCATTACTAAAATAGGCAAAATAGAAAGGATATACAGTCTTTGCTTGATCGTAAAATTCATTGAGATTTCCTTCTCTCTATCATTATGTTTAACTCGTGATTGGAGGATACTTCCTGGGGTTGATCTTTCACCAATTTGCTCTGAAAACTCGAATAGGCACCTAAAGCGAGTAACTTATGAGGTAATTGCAGAGACTTTCTTTGCTTTATGAACAGCTTTAGGTGAGGCACGTATTGTAACTGTGGATAAAAGAATATCTAAGATGGTGAAAGTTAAGAACCGCAATGATGTGAATTTAGACCAATATCGCAGTAATTTTTGTATCAATTATTATTTGCGTGAACAAGTCCCATTTTTACAACGGTAACTACCTGTTAATAAAAAGGATATTTTGTATCTATTGTTTGCAAATTGAACATAAAACCAATCAGCAATGGGTTTCACGAACCACCAACGAAGTGGCGCATAAAGCCAGCCAAGTCCAACAAGTTGCCAAGCTTTGTGAGCAGCGTCTAAACCCAGTAAAAGTTCACCTTGGCAGGTAATGGCATGTAAAATAGTGTTGGCTTTCTCTTTGTCGATAAATGGGTAATGGGCGAAAGCATCACTGTTAATATCAACTGTTATAATCTGTTTTTTTTGGTCACGGCGAATCAGTGATTGCATTTCCTTAACGCACAGTGGACAGGTACCATCAAAAAAAATAGTTAATTTACTCATTATTGTTCTTGGTCAGTTATTTGAAACTCAGTTCTTGTACGATAGTTCGCACTTAATTGTTCAGCTTGTTAGAAAAAGTTTACTACTTTGTTGGAGGACCAGTAAACAGTTCTTAAGCAGGTTTATGGAACTATTGTATAATTTAAATTCGTCATTTAATTAGATTGTTAATCTGAGTAATAGTTAGTTTTAAACTTAAAGAAAGGAGTGAATACTTACTAAAATCTCTATGGTATTGATTTAGTTTGCATTGTTACAATAAAATTGATTGAGTATTCTTAATGAAATTTATGTTAAGAGTGAAGATACCACCGCAGATGTCTCTGACAGTAAACGACTATTTTGTGATGATTTTCTACGATTTTTGTAACAAAACTGGTTCCATGACAAGATGGAGTTAAGGCTAATTCATTACGGAGGATGAAACTAACGACAACAAGAGGTGATATGAGTCATTTAATTTCTGTAGGTGCGCTTGAATCTTTTCTGGTCGCAATCAGTGTGCTTTTCTTGGGGCATTTTATTAATGCAAAATTACCAATTTTAAAAAAATTTAATATTCCTGAACCCATCGTTGGTGGGTTAATCGTTGCCTGTATCATTACCATCCTTCATTTCAATGGCATAGACTTACAATTCGATCTACCTTTGCAAAATACCTTTATGCTGATGTTTTTTGCTACAGTTGGCTTGGCAGCCAACTATACTCAATTGATCAAAGGAGGAGCTAAAGTCTTTATTTTTCTTTCTGTAGCTTCACTTTATATCATTATCCAAAATGGTGTTGGAGTGTCGCTTGCAGCTGCGTTAGGGCTTGACCCATTAATGGGTTTGATTGCTGGTTCAATTACTTTATCGGGAGGGCATGGTACGGGAGCTGCGTGGTCACAAACGTTTCATGATGTTTATGGATTAGACAATGTTTTAGAAATCGCAATGGCATCCGCTACCTTTGGTCTTATTCTTGGTGGTATTTTTGGTAGTCCAGTTGCACAACGTTTGGTAGAAAAAAATGCCCTAGAGTCAGAATATGGGCCTGGTGGGCGAAATGCAAAAACCCATGAAAAATTTCCCGAGCTTGTGACCTATAACGAGTATGAAGAAGATAAAGTGACGGCAAAAAAAGTCATTGAAAAGCTGTTTTTCTTACTCATTTGTGTTGCGGGTGCTAAGTATGTCGAACAATGGGTCAATACATTTGAAATTAAATGGCTGATGATTCCTGACTTTGTTTATGCTTTATTCATTGGCGTTATCGTTACCAATTTTCTGGAAGTGACAAAGCTTCGTAAGCTCGATACTGAAACAATTGATATGCTTGGTACGGTGTCTTTGTCATTGTTTCTTGCTATGGCACTGATGAGTTTGAAGCTATGGAATGTTTTTGATTTGGCCATTCCATTTTTAATTATCCTTGCGGTTCAATCAGTGGTTTTAGCGATTTTTACCTACTATGTTACCTTTAAAGTTATGGGCAGCAACTACGATGCTGCTGTTATGTCTGGTGGCCACTACGGTTTTGGCTTAGGTGCTACACCGACTGCAGTAATGAACATGGGCTCGATAGTGAACCGTTTTGGGCCTTCACCACAAGCATTTATGGTTGTGCCAATTGTAGGAGCCTTCTTCATCGATATTGTTAATTTAATTATCTTACAGGGCTTCATTTCTTTCCTGGGGTGAATTTTCTCCCCTAGAGTGCATCGTAAATATGGTACTTAGGGGAGATTCAATCGATAGAGATCGATATTATTTATACGTGCCGTTATCTGTTAATCTGAAATTACTTTAATGACGGTTTCTGCCGCTTCTAAAGCACCTTCGATAAACCCACCAAATTCTTCTGCCGACTCTGTTCCTGCAAACAAAAGGCCTTGCTGACCAAGCTGTCTTAATGATTTACTCAGTCCATAACGAGGGTGGTATCTAGGCATTGTCTTATCTAATGCTGTTGCTGTGTAAATTTCCTTCGACCAATCGAACAATTTTATTTCTTTAACATCTTCAGCTTGTGAACCAAAGAGTCTGACCAATTGCTTAATTGCCATTCGCTTGAGTTGTGTTTCTCCCAGTTGTGCTCGTGTGTTTGCATCGAAGCCGATAAAGCCAAATAAAGCGCCATGCCCTTCCTCCGCAGTAGCATCATGAATCTCTACAAGGGGGCCTTTTTGGCTACTGGCATAGCCTGATAAGCCATTGTTGCGCCAAAAGGGCTTATCATAAATAGCAAAAAACTTAGCGTGTGCCGCCATCCAAGTATCGGCATTATTTAAATCATTGATGGCTTGTTCAGGCAGAGTCGGTAAAAAATCAATATTATTTGCGACCAATCGATGTGGAAGCGCAAAAATAACCTGTGCTGTATAAAATTGCTCGTGTTTATTTTGGTTTAATACGTCGACAATATAGCCTCCTTGTGCTTGTTGATATATTCCTTGCACCTGATGGTTATACTTGATGTTGTCTGAGGAAAGTTGATTATTCATCCCTTTTATTAGTTGATGCATACCACCAGCTAGACGCATTGATCTGGGAGCAGAAAAAAGGTCAGATGAAATACGCTGTACCTTATTGTCCGCTTGTTCCAGTATCATGTCACCGTTTTGATACTGAGGGATGATTGGTAAGGCGAGGTCATCAACCAGCTTAGTTACTCGAGGGTTGATATTTGGCCAAAACCAAGAAGGGCCAAGATCAAATCTATCGTTATCATTCGTTGGCGACTCTGTGAGAGAAGAAAATATTCTGCCACCGTTACGTTCACGAGCTTCAAGTAATAAGTAACGTTTGCTTATCTTTTCAAGGTGTGTGGCTATAGAAAGGCCGCTTAGTCCAGCTCCTACAATAATGTAATCGTATTTCATGTTAACTCCCATTTAATCTACTGATAGGTAGATTATTCTATTTTTTGCTGCCGTGCAATACCTACTGATAGGTAGACGGTGCTGATATTGTTGTGCTAATATAAGAAAAAAGTTTAATTGGAAGGCAAATGAAAGAACTCAGCCCAACAGCAGAAAAGATCGCAAACCTTGCCGAAAGTTATATTCAGCAACGTGGATTTAATGGCTTTAGTTTTCGCGATATACAGAACGAACTTGGTATCAAAACGGCAAGTATCCATTATCACTTTAAGACTAAACAGGATCTGGCCGCAATTGTGTTTGAGCGATACCTCGCTAACTATGAAGCGATGCTGTATCAAATTGACAACAGTTCAATGAATGCAAAAGAAAAAATTGAGACTTTAGCTGATGTTTTTGTAAGCGTTAGAGAACAAGACAAGTTGTGCTTATGTGGTATGTATGCATCTGATTTTTATTCATTAGCGAGTGGATTAGAAAAATTACTGGCTCGATTTGTTGAAGTCAATGAACAGTGGCTAGAAAAAGTTATCGAGCAAGGTATTCACAATAGTGAGTTGATCTCGAGTGTTAAAGCTGATGAGGCAGCGCGATTAATTTTTGTTGCTCTTGAAGGTAGTATGCTTTTATCACAGTTCAAAGACGCAGATTATATTCGATCGGTTAAAGACAGCTGTCTGGCTATGCTTGTTGCATAAAAACAATATTTAATGATTAGTAAATGCCTTGTTAAATCCTAACTAGGCTTTTTTATGAGAACTTAAACTATCTATTAATAGGTAAATAATGACTAATGATAAAAGAATGCTGGCAACCAGCGGTATTGATGAGACTGGAATAGTATTATTTGAACGTGTATTAGAGGACACATTAACATTTCTGCCTAATGCAATGAAGGATTTAGAAGAGTTACTGAATGTATACCCAAGCTTCACACTAGGCTGGATTTTTAAAGCCTATAGCCAAGCCAGTGATGGTCGGCGTTCTACGCTTCCGTCAATTGCAGCAATGGCAGTAAATATCGAAAATACAGCAGTAGCAATGAACCAACGTGAAAAATTGCACCTGATTGCTTTGCAACAATGGGCTCAAAATAATCTAAAAGCGGCACTTGATACATGGCAGCATATTTTGAGCTTGTGGCCGCTTGATATTATTGCATACCGACAATTTACCGGCCAAGCATTCTGGTTTGGTCAGAAACAACGAGCTTTACAGGTTTCTCTTCAAGTCCTTCCATACTGGGATGAGAAAGTTCCAGGGTATTGGATGTTTGCAGCTGCACATGCATTTGCATTAGAAGAAATGGGGGAATACCAGCTTTCGGAAATATTTGCTCGGCAAACGTTGGCAATAAATCAGCGAGATCTTATTGCAAAGCATACCATTGCTCACATTTTTGAAATGCAGGGAAGAACCCAAGAAGGGATTGATTTTTTACAACAAAGTAGTGTTTCATTTTCTGAACATAATGCATTTCGTGGGCATTTATGGTGGCATCTTGCGTTATTCCACCTTGAACAAGGGGAGCCTGAACAAGCTTTAGCTTTATTCGATCAACAGATTTACCCTCAAGATTCTTCACTCTATCTTGATATCCAAAATGCAGCCTCTTTGCTTGCAAGGCTAGACTTTGTCGGAGTTGATGTGGGGGAGCGTTGGCATAAATTACTCGGCGCTGTCAAAGATATCAGTGGTGATAGCTCAATTATGTTTACAGAGCTACATAATGCGATGGTTTTGGCTAAGGTTGGTGAAATAAAAACTCTCGAAGCCAATATTAACCAGATTATAAATCAACCATTCACAAGGCAAGAAGTTGAACTCTCAAGCGGCACTAAAATAATGCAAGCTATCGCTGCTTATCATCAAGGTGAGTTTTTAAAGGTTATAGAGTTAATGGAACCAGTACGTGAATTACATTATAAACTGGGTGGAAGCCATGCTCAACAAGATGTCATTTCTCAATTTTTGCTGATGGCTTATGCTCAATTAAAGCAGTGGGACAAGGCTTCGAGTTTATTAAAGCATCGTTATATTGCTCGATCACAAAGTGGTACAGATGAATATGTGAAACAGAAATTTATGGAGTTTGACCGAATACATGATATTGATGTACTTCTGCCTCATTTGGTTAAAGTAATCTAGCGTGAGTACGATCAGAATGACTGTAAATATTTGGGGCTATATGAGTAAGCCCCACTTTACGCTGTATTTTCAATTGCGCTTTATCTTACGATTACACCTCTTGCCTTAATAACTTCTTCACCGGTCCGATCGTCAACATCTCTTTCTATCAATAATCTTACATCTCTATCAATGATACTTGGATTTATCAATATATCTTTTACATTACTTGGTGTTTCTTGATTAATGATGACTCTATTATTTGGCTCTGTCATTTGTATAAATGTCACATCACCACGAGATACGATATTTGATACTTTTCCAAGGAGAACTTCTGCATGAGAAGTTATTGGAAATAACATAGATGTTATTAATACGGATATGGTTTTTTTCATTTTTAATACCTTTAAAATCTGAAATATAGTGAAATAAATACTATGTTTACTTTCGCTGAAAAAGCCATCAAACTCTAATAAATATTTATTTTCCATGATGTTTATTATAAAAATTTAAAAAATAGAAAATACACTTATCAAGTACCATACTTTTATAATTAACCATCTGCCATAAATGAAATCTGAATATTCCTTATAAAACGTCAAAAAAGTAGACGAAAAATAACTCTAGAAAACGTTGTTAAATAGCGACTAGCTTAACCTAGCGTTATATTGCTTTACCAAGTTTGTTAGGTTATCTGTCTTGGTTACCTACGTGCCGTGAGCTGATTGGCTAGTTTGAGTTTGCGGTTAAAGCCAGCTTTATCTATATCCCCAATGATTCGTGCTGATTCGAGTTCACCGCTGGTGGGGGAGTAGAAGAAAATTGCTGGTGGACCGAAAACATTCTTATTATTAATCCATGTCATTTTTTCTGAAGAACTGTCAGTTATGTCCAGTTTGATGGTCCTCCAATCTTTGAGTTTCCGGCTGACCTGTTGATCATGAAATACATTCTCTTCAATCGACTTACATGAGACGCACCAATCTGCGTAAAGGTCGACCATCACTTTTTGGTCGGCACTTTTAGAAGCGTGTAACTGCTGTTTCAATTGCTTAATTGAGTCTGTTTTTTCAAAGAGGGTGGTGATTGGTTGAGCGACATTTTTGCTTGTAAGGGGATTAAGAGGATCGGTATTCCCTAGTAAATACCCAACAAATAGAATAAAACCATAGCCCAATGGTAATAGGGCAGAAAACTTGCGAGCACGTGCCCATCCCGGCGGTGCTGCTTCTAAGGCTCCGAAATGAACTCCAGTAGCAATGGCGAGTAAAGCCCACAAAATCATGATGATTGATGGAGAAACAAAACGACTTAGCAGAGTGATAGCAACCGCCAGTAGTAACACCCCAAAGACTTGCTTAACCGAAACCATCCACACACCGCTTTTTAACAACCAACGACCACCACTCGCTCCGATCGCGATGAGCGGTATGCCCATACCAAAAGCCATAGAAAACAGAGTTATGCCACCAAATATCCAATCTTGAGTTGTTGAAACATAAAGTAAAGCACCAGCTAGTGGGGCACTTACGCAAGGCGAAACCACCAATGCTGATATTACACCCATGGCAAAGACACTGACAATTTTACCGCCACTAAGCTTGACTGAACCGTTGTTGAGTTTTTGTTGAAAGGAGGTAGGCAGTTGGAGTTCATAAAAGCCGAACATGGATAACGCGAGTAGAACAAAAATGGTTGCAAAAATACTTAGTAGCCAAGGCTGTTGCATTGTTGCTTGAAGGTTGATTCCTTTTGCAAGACTGGTTACCAATATTCCTGTTATGGCATAGCTAAATGCCATGCCAAATACGTAGGAACAGGAAAGCAAAGTACCTTTCTTACCTGTCATCGCTTTTTCACCCCCGATAATACTGGCTAAAATAGGGAGCATAGGAAGAACGCAAGGTGTCAGTGATAAACCTAAACCAAGTAAAAAGAAAACAAGTAGGGCTTGTAATTTATTTGCTTGGGATAAAAATGAAGATAAACTATTAATATCTGTGCTTATTTCATTTAGACTTTGATAGACAGATTTTGATGGCTGCTGAGCAAAGATTTCTTTTTTAGGTAAATCTAATTCTAGTTTTTGCGGTAGATAACAAAGCCCTGTGTCAGCGCAACCTTGATAGCGTAAAGTAAGCTTGCCACTTCCTGTGTATGGCACGGTAATGTTTAACGCCTTATTAAACACAACAACATTGCCGAATGTAGGATCTTTTTTTTCTTCACCCAGCTGCGAGTATCTCGGCTCTAACATTGATAGTGATGTTTCTTTTTTGAACGAAAATCGAGATTGGTAGAGATAGTAGCCTGGTTGAATATTAAAGCTGATTGCCACGCCTTGTTCTGTTATTTTCCAGGTTACATGAAAAGCTTCTTCGGCAGGAAGAAACTGATTTTCTTGGGCATGCAAAAAACCGTTAAGCAATAGGAGTAACGATATTAAGTAGCGTTTCATGATGACAAGAACTCCGTGTCTTGATGAATATGTAGTTGATCGTCAATGTAAATAATGGCGCTATCTTCAGGTGGTGAAATATTTGGGTTTAGCGTCAGTGAAGTACTAAGTACGCCAGCTTCTATGGTTGATGATGAAATAGCTGTTACCGAAAGAATTTTTTGCTCAACGTCTTGTTTGCATAAAATATGAGATGTGATTTTATCGCCAAATTGTATCTGACGTTCGCAGTGAGCTGATGTGGTAAGTGCAGCATCACTCAGCGGAACTGCGAAAAATGGCGTTTTGTTGTCCCTTGGATCTAATACAGCAATATTGAACGATGAGCCGTCAGGTTTTTTACCTAAGGCATAGATATCACCGCCAAAATTGACTAACATTGAAGTCACACCATGATGTTTGCCAATTTCCACGGCTTGATCGACGGCATACTCTTTTATGACTCCACCAAAATCGAAGCGAGTGCGTGAGTCTGGGACGTACAATTGCGATCCATGAAGTTCCCATGCTTGTTTACCCATCGCAGAAGAGAGAATCTGAAAGGCATGATTGTGAGGTATGTTGGGTTTTTGTTTTAAAAGATGCTTAATGCCGCCAACTGTGGTGTCAAACGTGTCGAATGTCATCTGGCTCAGCCGTTCAAGGTGCTTAAATACATCAACCGATTCAGGGTCAAGGTTTACTTTAAATGAGCGACGTTGATTAACACTTTGTGTCAGCCATGAATTGTTACAATAGAAGTTATATTTAGCTTCTAGACGATGTGTGTTTTGCTCTATCTCTGTTGTTACTTTTCTTGCCCTTTCTTTGAAGTCACTCAATGAATCAAGCGATAAAACTTGAACTTCACAGGGCACTGTCATTGCATGGAAACGATGTATAAAGGGTAAGTTAGAATTCATAGGTTGCTCCAATCGCCCACCACTGAGCTTCAAATCCGTTACTTTGTTTGTAATATGCCGAAATTGCATTGAAGTGCATATTCTTATGGAGGTTCACCGTTGCCCCTAGTTCATAAGTGTTAGCGGTAAAATTACCTAAGCGAAGGTCTGAAGTGGCGTAACCAGTTGCAGCAAAGTAAGGGTCTGCACTACTTGGGTCACGATAGAAATTTGCTGCATCTTGTGTGTACCAGAAATATCCTGGAGCTAGGGTTAGCCATTCGCTGATGCGCCAAGATAGTTTTCCGCCCACCTGATGAGATATGACGCCCCAATCATCTATGAACCACTTGTATCGAGGTCGGATTTTTAAGTTATCGGATAATGAGTAAAAAGTTTGAATATTGAGACCACCAGAAAACCGTGTATCTGGGCGAGAGTCTTGTCCCAAGAACACTTCATTATTCGCTATTTGACCGTCGCTATTGATATCTATTTCACGTAAAACGGTTAAGTAGTGGTTGCTCAAGTAGCCACGGCGGTAGCCTGCATAAGCAGTAAAAATACTATACAAATTTGGTGTAAAAATTTGTGACAAGCCTACTTCCATACTACCAGTGAAAATGTCTTTCCAGCTTTGGCTGTTTTGAGCTCCCAATATATATTTGTTGAAGGCCTGAGTTTGATCAAATAGAGCAGAAGCACCTAAACTGTATGAGCGGTTTTTGGCACTATCTGCATAAACCAAACTTTTACCATTAACACCTAGGCTTTCATAATCTTCTTCCTGAGAGGCGTTAACACCAAATGTCCATTCATTACGAAGCTTATCGCGATATGTTGTGCTCAAATTGATGGACTTTCTGGTATCTTTAAGGCCAACTTTTTGCACTTCATAACCAGTGCGATAGGGGTCGTAACCCGCTCGGATCACTTCGTTGGTTTTACTTTGTGCCTGCTGAGTTTTCAAAGCTCGGTTAATTTGATCAAGGTCAGAAGCTGGTGGTGTCGTTGGTCCCCATGCTGGAGAGGCTCCAGAAACACCGTCATAGCTTATCTCTGCGTTAAGTGTCCAATCTAAGCCGATGTTTTTCTCGATTGAGACCATGGTGTCATTGGCTGAAACTCTGTCGTCATACTCCTCATAGCTAAGGTAATGTACAGAAATATGATCTTCTGCTAGTGCCAGATTTGCCGTTGCACTAAGTAACGTAATTGATAGTTTTTTCATTTTTTATCTGTTTTGTAGGGTGCCGGTTTGTTTTTCTTTTTGATGGGTTAGTTGCAACCGCAACCGCCGCCACCAATGCCAGTGCCGCCGACGGCACCTTGTTTATAAGCGAAGACTTTTTCCGAGAACACGTCGAATTCAGGTACTGGTCCACCGGGCTTCATCTCTTTTTGAGCTAATGTCCCTTTTTCCCATGGTTTAACCGGCTCAATACCAAAGAGTTCATCAATGAACTCTAGAGCTGAATGCTTGTTGTTTATTGATAGTTCTTTTTTATCAATAACAAGCTGTTTTGCCTTGGGCTTTATCATTTCAATATTTCGTCCGGCAGAGTGTTTGAGTTCCTGGTTTGAATAAATACCGTTGCTTGAATAAATCGTACTTGAGATGATTTCTTCTTCGATAGTCAGATTATCGTTTTTTTCACCGGCACTACTGATTTGTTGTTTGATAGGTTTTCTACCTAAACCACTAAAATCAAAGCTTGCATTAGCTGTTATGGAAAGAGTGAGTAGCCCAACTAGGGGAACTTTTGTTAGCATTACAGTTGTACTCCCATTTCCATGAGATCATTAGTAATGATATCGCCAATGTGATTGATAGCACCAAACCGGCGTTTGATGACTTTTCCTTGATAGATGTAGTAGAGTGCAGGCATACCGATAGGTTTGAACTCTGCAATTAATGATTGTTGGGGATCATTAATAACAGGAAACTTGAGTCCGAGCTGTTTTTGAAACTCAAGACCTACTTCTACATCTTCATCTACATCCACCCCTTTAAAAGTTACGCCCGTACCTTTCAGTTCACTATAGAGTTGGTTAATTTCTGGTAGCTCTTTACGACAAGAGATACACCACTCTGCGAAGAAGTCGACTATCGTGAGTTTATTGTTATTGAGTTGAAGTTTTTCGATCACGCTTTGTGATAATGAATCACCTTCTTGATACGCTAATGTTGGCAAAGAAAGGCATAGTGCTGATAACGCTAAGGCTCGTATAAGCATGTGTTCTCCATAATGTATTTTAGTGATTGTTTTTTCAGTTTAATTAATGAAATTCACTTAATTGACTGAATGAGTTAATTTGAGTTTGGTTGAGTATTCAATGGCTAAAATGTCAGAAAAAAATTTATCAAGTTGAGTGTTGTTTGTGGCACTAAATACGTGTGATGGAGCTCCTGCACAACGCTCAAATTGAGCAATTCGAGAGGGTTGAACGCCATAGCCAATAAAATTCATCTCGATACCATATTGATTAGCTACTGCTTTGCAGAACCCCGCCTTAACAAGTTGCTCGAACGTATCACCTTGGTCATTACCATCAGTAAAAAGCACTAGTTTTCTTCTAGTCTCTAAATCTGTATTGACCTTGATTCCCCATGCTTGCTGCCAACTTGGAATAAGCTGCCTGACTCCCCACAACAATCCGTGAAAAGAATGAGTGTCTCCGTTAGCTGTAAGGTTATTTATCGAGTTCTGGACGCGAGAAAATACATTGGTTAGCGGTAGCATTGGAGAATTTGGGTTGCAGTCATTTAGCCACCTGCTGGGCCGAGTAAATTTCACTGGTTGCTGTGAATGTAATGTCGCGAGGTTATCGACCGTCAGAGATGCCGAGAAATCACCGTTACGATAACTCAGTCCATCTATACAATAGATCCCAGCTTGCTCTGAAACTAACCAAAGTGGGCGCTGTGTTGCTACTCCGGAGTTAAATGGTACGATTGAAATTCTTACTGAATCTAAATCACTCGCGTTATTGCTTTGAGATTGAATGTTATTTAATGCATTAGACAGAATGGCTTGTAATGAAGAGATGTCGGAGTTCATCGAACTGGAAACGTCGAGAACCAATACAAGCTCTGTTGGAATCACAGAATGTTTACTTTCAACCACACCTCTAAAACCACCATTTATTGCTATAACGTTGGCTGAATAGTTTTTGTATTTAAAATTAGATAGTAATGGGGAAACTGAATAGCCCAGCTCGATACGGCAATTGTGGTTTTTTGCTTCAATGTCATATATCCCTCTAAGGGGGGGACGGTAGTAAGCTTGGTATGCCTGCATCATTTTAGGAGTTGCATTGCCTGCAAAAGCACAGGCTAATGCAGCAGAGTCGGCAGCTTGTGCTGCTCTATTTGAGACCATTACTTGAACCGAGATTAATAGGGAGCCCACTACAATAAAAAGTGCAGGGAATAATAGTGCTAAAAACGAAATAGTGATCGAACCTTGTTGATAACGAACTATTTTTTGATATTGTACAAAGGTTATAAACGTTGACTTAACCATAGTACTTACCTATCACAGCTGATGAACTTGAAAGGCGTTTTGGAAGTTCGAGCCGCTTGTAATTGAACGGAGTATTCACGCATAAGGTCAGTTGAATTAATGTTGACTGTTTCCCTTTTAGTGCAGGATCATTGTTGCGAGCATCGACGATCAGATTGTTGAGCTTTTGGATCACTTGCTTACCTTGGCAGTGGATACCGGTATGAAGTGGTTGGGTGTATTGCCAACGAGAAGTGGCTTCATCAAAAATCCGGCTTTCAAGTAGCAGCCCAATATTGCTATGGTCAATGCTATTTGGTAGATAACGTTCAGCGAGATTGATGAGCTGAAGAGCAAGCTCTTCAGGGAGTTCTTTTCTACCTAGCGATTTCAGTTTGAATTGAGTTGATGAGAGTGCTGAAACCAAATTGTACGTTACGTTGTCGAGTTGAATTTGTAGGTTGAACAAACGGTAAGTTGCAACGAATCCCCACAGAATAATAATGGCTGCGAGAACGATGAACGGAAATTCTATAGCCGCTGAACCCGTTTGTGTTTTCGGAGGTATACTATTTTTCATAGCTAACTAGCACCTTTTTTTTAAAGGTTATTTTGTCATCGGCAGGCTTGGATAAAAAAATTGAAAGACTAGGTAACAAAGCGAATGAAAATGCGTAATGTACGTTGTACTCTCCTAATTGTGCTTGGTTTTTGGGAGCCTGTTTGTTATTCAGTAAATCTGAGAAGCTTTTGGCATAGAGCGTGTCTAAAAGCGTAATGTTATTCTTTTCTATGAGTGGAAATTTGGCGACAGCCTCGATGAAAACCTGTTCTGATACAGGGCTCGTTAGTCGTGTTTTGACATCACGAGCACCAGCATTAATTGCAACATCAAAGAGAAGATGGACTAATAACAGACGACAAATTTCAAAGAATCCAATGCTTAATAGCAAAAACGGTAACACTATCATTGCAAATTCGACGCTTTGTGCGCCCTTCTGATTGGAGAGCATTACTGTGCTCCTTGCTTGGTGTGCGCTGCGAGCTCTTGATAATACAAACTATTATTAGCAAACTCTGGTTGAGATAAATGTGTACGAGCAATACTTTTGGCCGAGTCACTGTCGCCGGAAAGTGCATAAGCTAATGCTAAGTTGAGTTGCAACTTCACACTTGCCTCACCTCTAACAAAAATCGGGTGCAGAATTCGGATCCCTTGCCGTGGCTTTCCATCAAGTATCCACGCCATGGCTAAGTTGTTGCGATATTCATTACTTGATGGCAATAAGCTAAGAGCATGAATGTAGCGCTCCCGTGCTTCTGAATACCGTTTATTGAGAGAGTAACTGACTCCTAAACTATTTTGAGCTACGTCATCGGATGCATCTAAATTGACAGACTTTTCTAGTGCTGATGTCGCTTGATCTAACTCACCGATAGCTAACCAAGCACGACCTAGCTCTCGGTATATAGCACTTGATTGATTAAGCGCAATACCACGATTTAAATAATGAAGGGCTTCATCATAACGCTTTGCTTGATTGGCTGAAGTGCCCATAAGAAGAAGTAACTGGGGATCATCAGGTCTCGATATCAGTACCTTTCGATAAAGTCTCATGGCACTCTCGGGTTTGCCGTTCATCAAAGCGACTTCAGCAAGTTTCATATTTTCGGCAGTGTCTTTGTCTACTTGAGTTGTAGACTGACAGCCGATTAAAGCCAGAAATAGGACAAAGAAATAAATCTTGCTCATAACCCCCCCAGAGCTTGTGTAAGTGATAGCATGATTGGCACAACAACGATGCCAACAACAGGTAGCATTATGAAAAACACTAAAGGAAATGACATTTTAGCGGGTATTTTTCCTACCCATTCTTCAAGCTCTAGGAAGTGATATTGACGGCTGTCAGAAGCAATCAGCTTTAATGCTTCAGCCATGGGCGTCCCATATTGCAGAGCTTGACCCATGGTGGTTACAACATTGCTGACATCAGTTAGTTGTACTCTCTTATCTAAGTTGTTGAGTGCTGTGTGTGGTGAATCAAGAATAGAAATCTCAGTTGCAGTTAGTAACCATTCACGTGAAAAAGCAGAAGATATAGAGCGCATTTCTTCGCCAACGCAACGAAATACAGATCCCAGAGTTAGGCCAGAAGAGACACATACCACCATCATGTCGATAGCATCTGGAATCACGCGACTTATCTGCATTCGAACTTGATTCACTCGCCATTCAAAAATGCGATCGAATAGAATGCCTATAACGATAGCTACGGCGAGATATTCTGCGATTGAATTTATGGTGACAACTTGGGTTTGAGTAGCATACCAAGCAAAAGAGCCAACAATCATTGCTGATAGCCTTAATCCAATGAAATAGACTTCAGCATTAGGGTTTAACCACCCAATTAGAGTGAGTTTCTGACGTCGTGACTTTTTACCTTGGAAGCGCCACCAATTCGCATTGTTTTTGTGAGTTGAAGAGCTTGTATACTTTAAAGAGTAGTCTGATATGCTGTCTAGACGCTCTGAGACAATATCCCTTTTGAAAGAAGATAACTGTGCAATTACAGTAAGTATTAAGGCTAACATCAGAAGTAATATGGCAACATACATCATGATCAAAACCTCTTGTTGCGAGTCATCGCATTTAAAATTAAGGCTCCAATACTGATGCTACAAAGTGCATAAATCAGTACACGTTGACCTAATTCGGTTTTAAATAGTTGCTCTACCATGTTGGGCTCGATTAAATAGATCCCAACCAATAACCCAAAGGGTAATAGTGAGAGGAATAAGGCAGTGATACGTGGCTCTGAAGTTAAGCTTTTAACTTTCTTTCTCATCGCACGGTTGTCATGAATGGTTCGACTCAGACTTTGAAGGGTTTCTCGCAGTTGACCACCATTTGATTGATTAAGAATCAATGCGATAGAGAAGTAACGGAAACTAATATAAGGAAGACGAATACATGCATCATCGAGACTCTGGCGAAGACTGAGACCCAGCGTGAGATTATCACGGATATAAGCAAATTCACGTCCTAGTAATCCAGGCTGAGTTTGTGAAATTTGATCAATGGCTTGTGGAATGGATAATCCTGCAGATACCGCTCTAGATATTAATCCAAGAACATTAATGATGCCTTTTTCAAATTCTTCTACTTGCAATTTTCTGCGGTAAATCACTACGGCACAAGTGAAACTGAGCCACAGACCAAGTGTGGCAAGAATTTGCAGATAGATAGGTAGTTCTGGCATCAATATATCGCTTACAATTGAGAAACCAATAGCTGCCAGAGTAATACAATACTTGTCATATATAGGCAGCAACGCATTCAATCGTATAAAAAAGACATATAGTTTATTAGTACGTAGATGGTTTGTTTTTTTGATTGAAACATCTGTTTTGAGTAGGTACTGGCCAGCTGTTATCAATTGCAGTCGTCTATTTACTACCGCTTGCTTTGAGTTCGAATTGATAAACCAAATTAGGGCTAACAGCAAGGAAATGTAAAGGATGAGGATCATTCTATTTCAAGCTCCATTGCTACTCGTAGTTGAGTATCAAGTTGGTGATATTTGGCTTTGTTATTGAAGCATGGAATGCACTTTGCACTTCTATATTCTCCAATTAAATTACCTTGCTGATCTTCTGATAAGATTTTGAAGGTGAACAATTCTTGAGTAACGTATTGCTCACCATCTAACCTCTGGAGCTCAGTGATCGAAACAACGCGTCGCTTTCCATCTCGCATTCGCTCTACTTGAATGATCACGTCAATCGTATCTGCAATTTGGCGACGTAAAGAGAAAAGTGGCAGTGTTGCTTGACTCATCATTAGAAGGTTCTCCATGCGTACCAGGGCATCAATTGCAGAGTTAGCATGTAAGGTGCAGAGAGAACCATCATGACCCGTATTCATTGCTTGCATCATTTCAAATGCCTCATCTCCTCTAACCTCGCCTAAGATGATGCGATCTGGCCGCATACGTAGAGCATTTTTTACTAATTCTCGTTGAGTTATAGGGATTAAGCCTTCTGCGTTAGCTGGGCGAGTTTCAGTACGTACAACATGTGGTTGCTGTAAATGCAGTTCTGCCGTATCTTCGATAGTGATGATTCTTTCTTGAGGTGAAATGCTAAAAGACATCGCATTCAGTAGTGTTGTCTTACCTGCGCCAGTACCGCCTGCAACAAGAACGTTAAGGCGTGAACGAACGATAATATCGATAAGTTTAATCATCGACTTCGACATTGCCCCAAATTGTGCGAGTTGACTGAGAGTCAGCTTTTTTTCGTTGAATTTTCGAATCGAGATGTAGGTCCCATCCAAAGCAAGCGGTGGGATGATCACATTGACACGGCTACCATCTTCCAGTCTAGCGTCGACCAATGGATTGGACTCATCAATTCTTCGACCAACTTTGCTTACTATGCGTCGTGCTAAATTGAGAAGTTGCTCTTCACTACGAAATTGAACCGCTGCTTTTTGCAATTTACCTGACCGCTCCACATAAACTTCGCGGTACCCATTAACCATGATATCTGTAATACCCGTGTCTTCAATCAAGGGCTGAAGTGGACCTAAACCAAGAAACTCATTAAGTAATTGTTCAACAGAATAAGAAACATCTTTTTGGCCGAGTGGTAACTGCTTGGAAATAGCAATATCTGATACCATCTCGGAAATTCTAGTTTCCAGCTCTGATGCACTTAAAGTTATGATTACTGATGGGTCGATTGCTTTGATGACCTCTTCATGAATGACATTATAGTGTTCACGTATTGAAGCTGCCGGTGTGAACGTTTCTTCCAATCTTGTTTTGCTTGCTTCCTTTGGATCAAAAGCTTGCACTTTCTGACCAAACATTATGCACCTCTCTTCCAAAAACGACGCCCGTTGTTCTGCGGCTCGCCAGTAACTAATGCCAGTAGAGATTTGAATGCTAGCTTGGCTTTCCTGTTACCCTTATGGATTGGTCGACCAAGTGATGATTTACCTAAAAAATGGTTAGGCAAAAAAGGGATAACAATGTCCACAGCGGTACCTAAAGACTTTTTAACATCGTTGACAGAAATTAGTGATGCTGAATCTGACTTACAATGATTCAATACTATAATTGTTTGTGAATTAGGTTGGTGTTGAAGTTGCTTAATTATCTGACCCGCATTGCGAATTGAACCGAGTGTTGGATCAACGACAATGACTCGTATATCTGCACTCTTTAATGTGTCAAATCCAAGTTGATCTCGTAATGAATAGCTTGGTATATCGATCAATAAATAATCTGAATTTTGCAGGCATAACTTTGCAAATTGATCGAATGCACTTTTTTGTGGCCAAAACGGTGTGGTGTCTAAAGGTAGGTAGCCAGTAAAGAGAGTATGCGTTGGAGACACATTGATGCCACAGCGATCAAATACGATGGGGTCGAGCCTTTCTGGATATTGTAGTAATTCTACTAATGCTGTATTACCTTCAACATTGAGTAGTAAATCTAAATCGCCCATTGAAAAGTCGAGGTCCATACACATTACTCGCTTTTTGAGCTCAGTAAGTTGTTGGGCTAGAGTTGCGATGATAGTACTACCTCCTGAACCTCCTTTTGCACTGACAACCGAAATAATTCTTTCGTTTCGCTTTTCGTTGTTGATTTGAAAAATCGTAAAAGAGATGTGCTCAAGATCTTCTGGTGTCACAGGGTAAACTAAGTAGTCACTCACGCCTGAAGCAAGCATTCCACGGTAGAAAAAAATTTCAGTAGAGTGCCCAATAGCGATAATTTGGCAGCCTGTTTGTTTAATCAAGTACTCTACAGTTTGTTTTGATTCCACTAACTCATAACTCAGTACATCGAGAAATATGGTTTTGATATCATTTTTTAATGCCTGCCGCACCACGTCATCCTCTTGATTTGAAGAAGTTATGATGTTGTTGACACCTAAGTCATTTAACATGTGAGTAAGTGCCATTGTATCGAGTCGCTCAGATGCTGCGATGAGTACCGTAAAATTATGTACTTGGTTCATTGCGAACCCCCTAGTGTGGTATTTGGAGAAACAGGGTTGATCTGTTGGCTTTGGGTTGATGACTCAAAATAGCTATCGATACGAGAAACAGCTTTCTTACCTTGAGTGTTGTCAATAGGCTGAGCGACGATTAAGTCTTTTGGGTTTGCAATCATTTGTGCCAGTGCATTGGCATTAGAGCAACCAAAATTGTGCTGTGTATGGTAAGCATTAACTATTGTTGTTTTTGGGTTACCTGCACTGCATGCCAGTACTTTAGAACGGTAAGATTCCACTAAAATAGTAAGATCACCTTTGCCTTGTGTTAACTTATTTGAAACCCAAATTTGTGATGGGTAGAGACCAGATTTGATAAGGTGGAGCCTGACTTTTTCTAGTTGACTTTCACCTTTCTGAGTTGCCTTTTCGATTTTTACCATTAGGTTACTTAACATGCCTTGACGAGCAATAAAGTTAGAGACACCAGCCTTTTCACGGGGTGATAGCGCGTCTCCTGATAGTGTTAAAGAGTACTTATTGGTAACAGCGACCACATCAATTGATGGCTGCCGTGTAATGGAAGTTGGCATGCATCCAGCTAACATAAATAGAGCGGTAAGCAATAGGGGGAGTTTATTCATGACGTCCTCAGTAATAGAACCCGTTGTCACCCAGTAAACGAAGCTTCTGGTTGTCGGTGTATGTGTCTTGATGATTAGGTAATACTTTTGGGGAGATTGGCCATGCCAGTAAGCGTTCAACATCACTCAATGGAACAAGTCCATCAGTTGGAAGAGGCATCGAGTCCGATCGAGTTGGCTGTACTAAATACGCAGTGACTATGATAATCAGCTCCGTTTCTCTCCGAGTAAACTGGGTTGAGCGGAATAAACTTCCGAGCACTGGCACTTCACCGATAAGTGGTACTTTTTGAAGTTGCTCGATATCTTCCGACTTTAAGAGTCCACCTAAAGCAAAACTTTGCCCGCTTGCTAATTCAATAGTGGTAGAGGCACTGCGTGTCGTAAAAGAAGGAAAGTGAGTTCCGTGTATTACTTGTTGACCGTCGATTGAGATGTTACTGACTTCTGGGCTTACCTTTAAACTAATGCGGTTTTGGCTGAGGACGGTCGGCATGAAGTTGAGTTTTATACCGAAATCTTTGTACTCTATTTGAGTCGTATCAGCTGTAATTAGCGGCAAAGGAACCTGACCACCCACAAGAAATTCAGCACTTTCGCCTGATATTGCTGTCAAGTTTGGTTCAGCCAGCAAAGACATCATTCCGTTAGTTGCTAATGCATCAACTAACGCGATAATACTTGTTGTCCCCCAACTGCTGACATTAGGTAGCTTAGAAAATGAAAATTGTCCGACGCCACCGGCAAGTGAGCCCCATTTAATACCCAATTTATTGGATACATTCCTTGATATTTCGGCGATTTTTACACGAATGTTGACTTGGTTTGGCATTGTGACAACCAATTGATTGATCAGCTCATTGTCACTAGTTTTGCTGGATTGAGTTTGAATCGATAGATTATTGCTTTTATTGCTTCCCTCAAGATTCATACTTTCCTTTTGTTGGGCTGAGCCAATAATAGGAGATAGATAACCTTTGGCTAATGACACAATATTATGTGCCATTATTGGTGAGGGGACGCGCCCTTTTAACCATAGCTTACCGCCAAGAGATTCAGCATTTACTGAAGCTTCGGGAAATTTATTTTTAACCAGTTTATTGAATTCATGGCTATTGTGAGTCACGCGAATTTTACTGGTGTAGATTACGTGCTCTTGCTCATTCAAAACTGTGATCGTCGCACTGCCAGCTCGTTTACCAAAAAGCATCACCTTCGTGTTGGTTAAAGCCTGATAATCTGCAATGTGAGAACTAGAGATAAAAATAGATTTCGCCTTTTCTGGTAAGCGAATCATTTTTGCCTCATTGATTGTGATGTCCAGCGTTGAAGCCGAAATTGCAAAAGAGATACATAGGCTTGACAGCAGGAGAGCTTCCCACCAACGACAGATATTAGCCATTATTATTATCTCCACTATTATGATTAACGGTTTTATTACTGGCTCTAAATTCCACTAACCCTACGTCAGGTAGTACCTGAATCGTATCTGGCGAAATAACTTTTAGTGTTGTTGAGTTTGCTTGTTGAGTGTTTTGTTGCACTTCGCTTTGTCCGCGTAATGCAAGTGTTAATTTACCCAGCTGTTCTGCTAGTACTAGCTGATTGGCTTGTGCAGGCGTAACTTCCAATGAAACGCTACTATTTTCTGGAATTACAGCGCCATATGAATCTCTCACTTTTTGGTAAGACTCGGCGATTTGAGTATCATTAAATGCCAAGACTCTAGCGTCATGAATGATCGTGGTGACATAAAGTCCTTGCGATACGTTACCATAACGAAGTAGTTCTCCATCTTGTGAGCCGAGTAGAAGAATATCCACTCGATCTCCTGGTTGCACAAAGCCAGAGTTTGCTGTGATTTGATCGACCGGAACTGAAATTGCACGATATCCTGGTTGTAATTTTAGCGAGAGAGAATAGCCACCTTTCGGTTCAGTAATATCTGTTTTTGATAACAAGGAGTCTTTAATTAGCTTGGTACGAGCTAACCCCGTCATAGAGTTCTCTTTAGAGATATCTTTCGGTGTTACGTAATCAATGTAGTTCTCCAACTCTTCCAGTGAGATATGCTTCCATCGAAACATATTTGGACTATAAGCTTGGCCGATCTCAATCGTGCGAGCTGGGACAAGCACTTTGATCATTTGTTTAGTGGTTGACACAGGAGTGCTCTCTGGGTCATTTTGGGGCTGACTTAACAATAAAACGGATAATCCGAGCAGCGAGCAAAATAACGACAGCAACATGAGTCGCTTGGCAGTCATAACTATTCCTTTTATTTCTGACAAATCCTTTGATATTCGATTATTGTGAAGTTTGCTGCACGTCTTTTAGCTTCTCAACAACAGTGCTATATGCTTCATTGATGGCTGTTGTTAGTTCACCGTTTTCTCCACCTACAAAATTGAGTAGTACTACAGCCATTGCAGCTGCGAGGATGGCATACTCAATAGCGGCGGCGCCGCGTTGCTTATTGTTGTTCAACATTTGCTTTTCCTAGATATAAATAGTCTCAATAGAGATTAATGTAGTGATTAATTTCAAGTAATGAATGGCTATTCAGCAACAAGCCGGTAAAGATATTTGTCATCATTACTGTGAGTGCCAACGTTGGCCTCATCCATTGTTGTCAGGTTCAACCCAATGACACGATCAAAGTAAGTAAGATCGCTGGTGATATAGAAGTTATGATTCGAGTAACTTCCACCAGCCACTTTGTTAAATTTGAAGACATCGGCATTGCCGGGCAACAAGTTGTAAAGCTCTGCTTTCGTTGGATAACGCCAGTTCTTTTTGGCGCACACTGCTTGTGCATTTCGCGTTGCAATAAGAGGTGTGATATTGACATATTTTTTGAAACGCTGTTTGTCTCCATTAGTAAATAACTGCCAAACCAAATTGTTTTCAATATCTTGTGCGCAAATAGCGTTTTGCCGCTCGGTCACAATTTTTCCTTGCATATTCAAATACTGATAGTTGGAAGGTTTCTCTCGAACAAGTCGTGCAAATATGATGGTATCTTTAATCCCATCAATTTTTACTCGGCGGACATCTTGGTCACTATTTTTAGCACTGAAGTTTGTTATATACTGCGTGGTATCTTTTGATTGATTTGACCAGTAATAAAAGATGATGCCACCCTTATTGGTAGGTTTGTCATATTCTGGGTCTAATCCTCGATGATGAGGGAAGGCGTCTGTATCGATTGTCATTGTCTCTTTTGTGCTAGAGATCGTTTTAGTTTGCAGTGACAGGAGTTGAGATAACGCTGGTATTTTCCAATCACTAAAGCCACATAAGTTGGCATTATTGGTATTCTCTAGCAGACCATTGCTGCCTAAGACACTAGCTAAGCCTGATGCTGAAGCAGCATAGGCAAGCTCGTCATTGCCATTTGGTCGTCCATCATTGAGGAGTGTCCATACTCGACGTTTACCTTTTATTCTTGTGTCTTCAACACAGCGCCAACCTTGCTGGTAAGTAGTGCTCTTTGGTAGGTAGTTTCCTAATTCATCTAATTTAGCGAAATGGTCACTTACCGTTGCGTCTAACTGAGAAACGCTATAACCATTGTCTTTTGCTAATTTGAGCCCGTCTTTCGCTAGTATTTTTGATTGTATGAGATCGTGAATTTGGGTTGTTGCATTCATCTTGCTGACAAATGTTTGGAATAGAGTGTTTAGAGACGCAAACTCTTCCCCTACTGACTTAGTCGATTCGTTCAGTTTATTAATGAAAGAATTAACCATGTGATATTGATGTTCCAGATCTGAAATGGTGCTATATAAGTTTAAACTTGCTTGGTGAATATCCTCAGCTAGTGGCGCTGAAGTTAATGCATTGGTTGAACGGGTTAAAGCGACGGATTTTTGCTGTATAAATGCTAATTTTTCAGCAAACTCTGCACCTACTAGTAATGCGGCTAGTGATTTTATGTTTGACTTTAACTGGATAACTTGCTTTTTATGAGCTTTAACTTTGTTGATGAATGCTAGGCTATCAATATCGATGCGACTTTGTCCAACCGATACCAAGAACTCAAAGGTTTTCAGTTTTGCTTCTGGTTCTATTAAGTCATTTCTCCATGGTTGGATCATTGCCTTTAATTCTATAATTTTAGCTTGTACCTCTGCCTCCAGTGCAGTATAGCTTTTACTTTTAGATTGGTTGGCACTTAGCCAGCTAGTTAAATAGAGCTCTGCATTATTAATGGCTGTATTTTGTTCGCTTAATAAAGTTTTTACTGCTGCTATTGAGCTATTTATCTCGGTGAGTAGCTGAGTGCCTGATGGTAATTGCCAAACGGGATAAATGTATTTATCTACCCATTGGTCAAGAGATTCTTCACCTTGATTTATGGTTACTGGAGTACCGCTTTTGTTAGCCCAAATATTTTTTGCTGAATAAGATATCAGGTAATTTTTTAAATTTTTGGGGAGTGTTTCTGGGTCGCGAGTCGACAGTGTTATTACTTTGCTGTGAGAAGGTAACTTCCAGTCTGTTATTCCACAATTGTCTAGTGCTGACACTTTATCGAAAGCATTATCTGCTCCAGATGAAAGTTTTTTGCTCCAAAAAATGGGTTCACCTTGCCCTTTATCATCGTATTCAGCAATACAGTTCAAACGGAAGCTATTCCAGTCGCCAAGATAATTAAAGCTAACCGTAGTTTCTTTATCTAAGAGTGGGACGAACTTTATTACAGTGAAACGACTGTTGGCTCCTATTGCCCATAAAGGTTGACTGGCTAAATTTGATACATTTTCTTTAGCATTTGCTTTTAGTCGGATACCTACATTGGCTTTATCGTACGCTTCTGGGCCAATAAACTGAGGATTTGAAATGACAGGGAGCCAAGTTATCCCTTTATTATTGGTGAACTCATAATATTGAGGCTTATCAAATCTAATAGATTGACCATCAATTTTTGTAGTTAAATAATCCCACTTAAATCCATTGGTTTTTATTTGCTTGTCGCCTGTAAAAGTATTCATAATCTGAGGTGATGTTGGTGCTGGTATCTCAGGTACTTTAGTAAAAGCCTCAGTTGTTAATATCGCAGGCCCATGAGGCATACCATTGGTAAAATTTTGAGCAACTCGTAATTGAATTTCGGCAATATTCTTGTCTATATTACCAATGACAATAGGTTTAGTCGTTGCTCTAGTCCATGTTGAGCCTGAATCTAGCGTTACTTCGAAATCCTCAGGTTGTGTGAATTCGCTAAAATAAGACCAATCTAGCGTATTGTCTGTATCGTTAACCACCAAGTTTGTTGGAGCGTTAGGTGCTGATGGACGAAGAGTAAATGAGGTAGAGTTACTGAGAATTAAACCGCTAGGTCGACCAGTCACAAGGTTTGATTTAACTCGCACTTGAACTGAATTAACAGCGTAGACTTGATTATTTAGTGGATATGGCTTTTGGGTTACGGTAACCCAACCAGTATCAAGTATATTGATTTCGTAATCGTTTATTTCTGAAAAGCCGTTTACAAACATCCAGTCAAAAGTGTCTGAACCATCATCAGATATTGGTGATGTTGGCGCAGCAGGTTTAGCTGGAGTCACAGAGTAAACCTTATCGGAGCACAAAGTTTCACCTGGACTACTCTTAGGATAAGATTCTGCCTTCACTCGCACACAAACTTGACCTTTAAAAAATTCTTCATCTGGGACTGGTTGTGGGTTGCTTGTCGTTGGATGAAAAGTAATGCCACTATCTAAAGAATATTCATAGAAACCATTGCCTTCAAATCCTTCAATATCTGTCCACCCAAACGTGTTTTCAGCATCATCAACAATAGGTAATGTGGGTGGTGAAGATTGGCTTTCAGAGCGAGTAAATGTAGAGCCAATGATCAATGGAATACCGGCTGGGCGTGCATCTAATGAATTGGATTTGACACGAATCGATATGGTATTGGCTGGCAATGAAACATTGCCAACATCATAGGGCAGGTTATCTATATCTTTCCAGCCATTACCAAGATTAATCTCGTAGAAAGATGGGGCTGTATATTTCGTGACCCAAAGCCAATTTATTTTATTGGTTCTGTCATTGGCAAATAACAGTATTGGCTTCTCGGGTTGAACTGGCGTTTTTGTCATCGGACTCGTTGAAGTGGCACTTAAACTTGCGGGGCGTCCCTGTGAGTTATCTTTAGCCAGGCGAATTTTTAGATGTCCAGCAGGAATGTCTATATCTTGAATCTTTTGAGGTTTTTCAATGATTTGAATCCAATTTAAACCATTATCTAACGAGTATTCGTACTGCTCTAACTGGATAAATGAGTCGATGAATGCCCAATCAAATTCATTGCTAGCGTCGTTAACCGTTAGCCAAGCTGGTGCAGAGGGAACGGCACTTAATGTATATGCTTTGTCTGAAAGAACAGGTGTACTTGCCGGAGTATTGCGGTGGCTTGATGCTGCGACTCGAACTTGAATCATTCCTTTATCGAATGCTTTGTTGCCAACAACAATTGGTTTACGAATTGCTCTCGACCAAGTTTTACCTGAGTCCAATGAATATTCGTAATCTGTGTTTTGGTCAAAGCCACGAACAAACTGCCAATTAAAAGTATCTGATGTATCATTAACTTGGCCGTGCTTTGGAGCTGGTGGCTTTGCGATAATCTTATTATCATCGATATCTTTTTGGTAAACTTTAAGTTGATCTCGATATTCCTTGCCGAGTTGCTCCAATACTGGGCTAGTTGCAGATGCGCCATGCGAAAGTAAATCTGTCTTGGCTTTAAATTCTGCCAAATCTAAGCCAGCCAATTTGTATATGACACCTTTTCGAGCATTTCCCTGATCTATTCCTGAATCTAATGAGGCCTTTTGAGCGACTTGTAAAACACGAGTTAATCCACGTGCGAGCATATGAATCTCGCGGTTTTTCACAGAAACTGATGCTGAGTAATCACCAAGAGCTAAGTGTTTATTGATCCCTAGCTCGTCAGCAACAAGCTCAGCCGCAGAATCGAAACTAATACCGCTGGTTTTCGAGATGCTGTTAATCAGTGAAGTGATGGGGCTTATAACATTTGAATTGCTGATTGGAGTTTTAAAGATAAATCCAGTGTCTATGGTTTGATTGGGCTTGTCCATATCGATAGTTAATCCAGCAATCGCTTCGACCAAAATTGGGAACGAGTCATCATTATTATTGATTTCTAATCTGAATCGACCTCTCGCATCCGTAGTTGCAGTTACTCCATCACCAGGGTCACACATGAAATTATTATTTTTATCTAGACAGACTCTCGCATTGTATAAATAACCGTCTAAAGCGATACCCGAAAAGTTCTGAGACTTTGACTGATCTTGCGATTGTTTAAGTTTAGAGTCTGACTCAGTTCCACCACAGGCAAGCAAAGCAGTCGATATGAGTGAAACGACCAACAGTTTGTATAGATTCTTTACCACATTATCACCTTACCACCATGAACACCCAGATATGAAACTGCGCGAATATTAATTGCAAATGATATTGATTGTCAATATCATTCGATCTTTTATTTCGTTAAGTGATCTTATGGCAAAATTTAATTCTGCCAACGCAACAATAAATCAGGATAATTGGTCGAAAAATGCAAAATAAACTATTTATGCGTAAGTTATCATTAGCTGTTACCAGTGCTTTGATGATCTCTGGATGTGGAGGCAGCTCCGATGGAAAGAGTTCAGTTGGATCTAAGGCTTCAGGCTATGCTTTTCTGGATTCATTAGTATGTGCTGATGCGGATTTGAATGGTGTGTGTAGCCACCAAGAGAAACAAATTTCTCACGTGTCCGAGTATGCTCAGCAGAGGTTGTACAATGGTGCAATTTTGACTGCTTCACCTAATATGAAATTAGTGACTCCTTTCACGACATTGATCCATAGTGAAATGATGTTCAATCCAACCGTAAGTAATGATATTGAGCAAGCAAAAGCATCACTTCAAAGTAAACTAGGCGATCATCTTGGCATTAACTTTAGTGTACTTGACTCAACACATGGGCCTAAAAAACTGTCTAAGTTGTTGCTAAATTCGCTGAAAATAGCCCAAAGAGACGGTAAACAGTCACCTTATACTAATATTGCCCATGCTCTTGATTTAATGATAGAACATAAGACTTTGGATTTATCTAATGTTGATGTTGCTGGCACGTTTTCTAGACATTTACAAATTGCAGACTCATTAGTCGTTCGTGGTTCACAGTCAGTGCCGCAGCTGTCTGGTGCGAAGTCGATTATGCTGAGTCCAGCAAGCAGTCGAATTGTTCTTTTAACGGCTAATGATGTGGTTGTACAAATCGACAGCTCTCCACGTAACAAACCTGTAATCTTCGATGGTGGTTTAGCCTCTAAAGCTAATTCTGACTTGATGAATATTCGTTTACGTGATGACGATCATGACGACTACGACTACGACTACGACTACGACTACGACTACGACTACGACTATGGAAGCGGTTTTGGTGGGGAAATAATGGTAGACTCTAATGAAATTACCCAGTTAGTTCCTGCGTTAAATGATACTCAAGCCTACAAGGTTTACAGGCCAACTGATTACGCCTCACCAATTGAAAGTGATACTTGTAATAACAAAGGTGTTAATGGCATATTCTTAACCAATTTAATTGACGCAAATATTGATAGTGTGAGTGCAAAAACTTTCACTATTGATACCTACAGTAGTCGCAGTGGAGGTGCTTTACCACCAATTCCAATACCTACACTTAACCCTGCTTTAACGCCGAATTCAAGTGAATCATGCATCAATGATAATTTCACAAAAATCATTCCTTTGCTGCAAAGTGGTTTATTATTAGCGATTAAAAATACCGGCAGTTCAATTTACTCACAGCAAGAACTTAAACTATTAAGTGCTGACAAGTTAAACATGAAAAATTGGAGTTATAAATTAAAAGCTTCCTTACCTCAAATAATGCCATCCTATGATCAAAGAGAGGTCTTAGTTGTCTATAATAATTATTTTTTAAACAGTGAGTTAGCAGCGGAGGTTGTTGATGCCACTAACTTATCAACTAAGATGATTATTGATAAATTGAACCTAAAAACAGCTAACATTGTTGCTGATCGGCAGATATTACTTGGTTTGAGTAATAACATACTGGAGTGGGTATCAAACTCGAGTCAGCAAAAGATACTCGGGGAGCTTAAGGTTGATTCTGCTATTAATCAGATAGCGACGTCGAAAACGGGTAAAATAAGTGCGATAGCTACGGAGAACACTCTTTATATTGTTGATAACACGACGAGAAAGCTTTTAATACAGGAAACCTTGAGTAATCGTGCAATTAAATCTTTGCACGTATTAGCTGAGAAAGTGATTGCAGTAACTTCCTCAGGAATCGACTACTACCAATTTAGAAACATTAGTGGCCCAGTGCTTAAAGTTGGCAGCCAATTGGTAACAAAAGAATTACTAAAAAATTGGGAAGACAATGGAAACGTAAATTGGAGCTCAACTAATTTAGGTTATGTTTTGTTTCAAACAGGAACAAAGAATGAAATCTCTGTTCAATTTAAAGATGTACACCTGTCATTTTCACCAATAAATGCGACAACTTTGGATAGTATTACTGGAGTGCACATTAGTGGCTTGGAACGAGGCGAATGGCAAACACTTTATAAAAACCTTTAAGGGTGTGAGCCATTAGATAACTGTATTTTCCGCAAGAAAAGTGCCTTGGTTTGCACGCTTCCACCACATCAAAATACCCAGTGTGGGTAATATCACACTGGGAACCAAGGATAACATTATTCAATATAGCTGATATTAATAAATGGATTATTAATAAAGTGTGGCGGATAAGATTGTATACCGTTAATCTGTTTGTATGGTTAAAAAGGTATTAAGTTACTTATTGTTTATTATGCCATTAAAATCTGGTGCGTCATTCATTAATAACAAATTAAGCATTAATGTTAATTATTATATGAAGGTCACAATGTGTTAACAACTTGTGTGAATGAAAACGAACGATCGCATTAAATGTCGCTTATCTTTTAAGGTAAGGGTATAAAATGATGAAAGTCTTTGTGATATTTTTCTTGTGTATTATCTTTGTTAATCAAGAATCACACGCAATGTCAAAACCAGCGCTATATGATCTTTTGTGGGAGAGAGCGCAGTATCGATTATTAACTCAATCAGAAGTAAATGCTTTAAATAACTCAATAAAAGGATTAAACGGCCATCGTCTAGGGTATGGATTTAACTTAGTTACAGAGCTACCAACAAGGAACCGATGTATTATTAATCAAAGTTATCAAAGAATTGATAACTTAAGTCGTTATGTTGAAGGGCGAGTCGTATCAAGCAAATCAGAAGTCGAAGAATTTTTCTCAGCTGCTCTCTCTGTTAATGCTGAGGGTCGTTACGGCAGTTTTTCTGCTTCTAGTCACTTTCAACGAGATGTATCGAATAGCTTTCAAAACCTAGAGCAAAATAAAACGGTGGCTTTTATCATTCAAGATAAAACCCATACGTTAATTAACGATGCTTGGCCAACAATGGATCCTAGAGCTCTAGCCTTGTTACAGGCCAATACAAATGTCAGTAAAACAAATTTCAGAAATATATGCGGTGATGCATTAGTTGATGGTATTCAATATGGGCGAGAACTGTATTTATTGTTGCAGGTAAAATCAAAAACTCAGCAAAAAAAAGATACTTCTGACATTGCGGCAGACATTTCAGCCAGTTATATGATGCTTATATCCGGTTCAGTCGATATTGAGATATTAGAGCAATATCGCCAGTACCAGCAAGATTATGAGATTAAAATCAAAGCTTATGTGTCAGGTGAACCAATGGTTTTGTCGGATACAAATTTATTGAACTTTGCAGATAAATTAAGAGAGTTTGAAGGCAGAAAAACCGAGCAACATCGAATTATTAGCTATCAAACATCAGCATATCAAATTCCAGAGGGAATGGAATATTGGCAAGCTTTCAAAGACTATCGGCCTGCAAGATTAGCAATAAAAAAATGGAATCAATTTATGGCATTTACTCATTCTGAACAATGTCAATATAAAGACATTGCTCAGCTGTGTGCGTTAACTGAACAAATGTATCGAGAAACTTGGGAAAATTGTTCAAATACTTATCAATGGCCTAGCTGTTTCAATCCTGATGAGCCCGAATGTCAATTATATACAGAGCAACCTTGTAATTATATTAAGCAGGTGGCGGAATTGGCTTGGCAAGATTCTGTAGCTGATCGGAAGCAAAGCTATGACGTGATGTTCCCAAAAGAGTCACTTGAGATTAATATTATTGGCTACGAATTTACATATGAAAAGAGCTCTCGTGACTTAAAGAAAACCGAGTTTGAATTTCGCATTCGACTTGACAAACCTAATCGACTCAATGGCTACTTCATGTGTGATTTAGTCGTGAAAGAAGACCGTATTAGTATGTGTGAAATCAGTAACGATTGGGGAGTCGGACAAGTTGTTATTGAACAGTTAAGTTATTTAGTTCGACAATAATAAATGAACTTTTTATTGTAACTACATGGTTTACTTAACTTAAATAGGTTCTTATTTAACCGGATGTTTTGTAATAAGCAGGATTTTTATGGCAATAACTAAGAAGTAGATTCTATCTAAATCGAAGTGTATAAGAATAAAAGCCCTAGGTATTTAGGGGCTTTTTCGTCACCAAGATTTATTTTTATAAATAAAATTTAATAATATTTAGGGGGTTGTCAAAAAATTAAGAATAAATTTTCTTGAAGAACCTTGCAGTGCAATATAAAATTAATTATGTACTGTAAATACAGTCAAAATTTTATTGAAATTTTAAATAAAAATGATCTAACTTAAACGATAAACGGTACAAAAACGCTATCTGATAATGAGTATAGGACCTCAACAATGGACAGAAAAATTTCTACTAATAAACTTTTAATAGATAGAAAAAACATTTCAACCATTTCTTCAAAATTCTCAGTCACTCATCGAAGTTTACTTTTATATCAGCAATAACTTAAGTATTAATTTACTCTATTGATATTATCTAGTGCATATTGATTAAATATGTCGGCAATACTCCGTGCAAATTTATTCTGTATTGCTGAATGTTCAATAACGTTTAATTTTATTTATCTATTTTCGAGATATGATATGAAATCTTTTCCATTAATGTTATTAGCACTTATGTCATTTTCAATTCAAGCGAACATGTTGAATGAAAATCTACGTCAATTTTTCTTTCAAAGCCCTTTTTCAGAATACTACGGTCAACTTACAAGCGAGGAGTCAGATGCCTTGCTAATCAAACAACTGGAAGTTGCTGAAGAATGCCTTGATGATCATGGTTTCTGTGAACATGCACTCTATTCCATGCGAATGACCGCTGAGCTGGAGCATAGAGAGCATCAAACCCTGCAAACACAAATTACCTTGGAATATTTAGACTTTGCTTATCAGCAGCTCACTTCATCTGGAGAGAATTTTACAGCTTTAACAATACCTCTCGCGTTCGTTGACTCACGATTAGCATTACTGCGTCAAGCTCAGTATAAAAACACGTTACAAGTCAATGGACAATTTACTCCGATTGACTTTGCAGGCATCGATCGAATCTTGCTACAAAAAATTGAAGACAATCAAGATTTAAGTCACTTAGATAATGAGTATGGTGAAAGTTTAGAATTTAATAACCCTCTTTCATATGCTTATAAAGAGTTGTTATTACGTGTATTAAAGTCGAACATTGAACACGAGCTTAGTGAAGGGACTTCGACGATGCTGGAGTTATTTCAGCAATTATTTAAAGATATTGTTAATACTCAACCAGATAGGTCTGTGTGTGATAATTGTACAGCAAGATTTATTGTTGAGCACTACAATGACGAAAATGATGAAAAGTGGTACAGCGAGGTGAATGCTATTGACTATACCGCATATGGTATCGATAGTATTCTCGAATTCTCACATCACCGATTAATCTTCCCTGCTAGATACAACAGCAAGGCTATTAGTTTCTTGCTGAAGTTCAGAGTTTTTTACCATGATAATGAGGATATCTTTGACGTTGACATGAATGCTCTGGGCGACTTAGAGCCTTCTGATAGAAATGTACTTTTACAAGAATTAGGTGCTCGAGTTTATCACAAGGCGATCACGCCTAATTTGCGACGGTTATTTAACACCACTGTCAAAGTTCTCACTACTGTCAATCAGATCGATCAACTGAGTGATTCTGTTGTTGCAATGCGTGGTATTGTTTCTGATAAATTTAAGGTTGCAAACTATTCCAAGACATTTGCTTTAAAGACGGCACTTACCAGTGTGTTATCTAAGATACCAAAGGTGTTGTTGGGTGAAATACAAAGGCATGGCTGTAATGCAGATGTTTGGGCACCACCTCAACCATTTTACATATTGTTAGAAGATCTTTGTGTTTTTACACCTGTATTTTCTCGTAAATCATTTCCTATCACCGTTTCGACAACTTATGGTGAGCAAGATAAATATCCTTATGAGGTGGCTATCTTTCATAAGCCAACAAATCAAACGTTATTTAAAAAAAGGGTGAGTAAAGGAGAGCAAATTAGCCTTAAGCAAAGCTCAATAATGTCTTTTGATTTGAAAGAAATGCTACTGTATATCACGAATACTAATCCTAACTCATATGGTGATATTGCTATCATTGAGCTTTCAGAAGAGATGTTTGATGTACAGTATGGTGGTGTGATTAAAAAAAATCAGTTTCATTATGTTCGTAAATTAGATGAGCGTAAGTTTAATGTACACAGAGGAGAGAAATTTGGCTGCCCACTTCTTAATATGACAGAGCAAGAGCAGAAAGACTGCTTACTAGATCGCCTCGATCTCTATCGTAAATTACCCGATTATTTTTATCAGAATATGGAACAAGTGGCTGCAGTTGCACCAATGTATCCGACCTCTTTGATGGCAATATTGCGTCAACAGGAAGAGGAAAAGCAACGTATAAGAGCTCAAGCGTTGGAGAACGCGATGGCAGGCATAGGCTGGGGACCAGGAACTGGTAGTTATGGTCTTTGAATGTTGAGTTTCACTATTAATAAATTTTAAAAGGGTCATTAGAAAATGAGAATAGTAAGTATAAATAAAGGCTTTCTCCTTATTTTATTGTATCTTTCACTTTGTGGAGTGGTTCATTCTGAAACAACAAATGTGGTTTGTGCCTCTATCGATGGTGTTGAATGGGAATGGTTATATGATGAAGATGGCCGTTATACTCAAATAGAGGGCGTATGGGGTATTCAGCCAGTTAGAGCCCGAACCTATATAAAATATTTTAATGTAGCAAAAGAAAAGTACAATGAAATTCAGCAACGATGTCAATTACAAGCAAAGTTTGCTCACCCTGCGGATAGCATATTTTCTAGCTGGAGCTTATTTAAGATCATAACAGAAGAAGGGTTATATATGTTAACTGAAGGCTATGTAAATACGCTCATGCCTTACGGAGGAATTACTGACAGTGGTATCCACTAATTTCTAGAGAAATCTTTAGTTGATTGATGAAAATAGTTGTGTAAGCCCTAGTCTTAATCGAAACATTAGGGCTTATCATCAGCTAAATACTAAAAATCACGATCTCGGCGAGGATGACCAAGTAATGGTAAGTAATGATTTGTTTTTTGAATTAACTCAGCTTCAGTTAACGAGTGCCCTAAAGTAGAGTACGCCTCGTTAACCACCGCTCTTATAATTAATCTCAAAGGGGTAAAGGGTGTGGGAATACCATCAGGAAGGCTCGTATAAGTGGTATTAAATGCGCTTTTATTTAAAATAAGCTGTGATCTTTCATTAGAAGATTCGGTTAATAAACCTTCATTAAGTGAAGTGACATTAATCGTAAACATGTCTCCGACGGTGTTTATCCACTCTTTAATTACTATATCATCTAGACCAACAGTTGATTTATATAAATAAAAATAATTATAAGCTTTTCTGCACGAATCAATACATTGAAAACCAGTTAAAGGCTTTGAAAAAGTAAAATGGTCTGAGTTTTGACTTGTGATTTTTAAAACAATATTTTGTTTTAATTCTTTAGACCAAGCTTTCAATTGTGAGTTAGGTAAACATAATTCTTTCATTTTATTGTAATCAAATTTCGATATTTCAGCGACATAGAATCCGCCAACCGGTTTATTATCTATAAAAATGAAATTATAAAAATTTACTAAAAGGTCAATGCGGTCTTGAATTTGAGTTGTTTTTTCTGACGTTTTTGAAGGATCAATACAAAATGGAACAATTGTGTTCATTACAGGTTGGTGATTCTCTGAAGATGGATAAGAGGAGGTGGTAAAAGATAGCGATAAAAATAGCAGATAAATATAATATCTCATGAGTCACTCTTTGCTTTAGATAATACATGCAAATGATATGATATTGGTTTTATATTGTCCATTGATTATATAGGGTTTTTCATGATGGCTTTATATTTTTAATTCAAACATATCGATTTATTTAACCTCTGAGAAGAAGATTTAACGTAGCTTCCTTATTGAACGAGCAAAAATGCAAATGTCCTTATTTTGATATATAAGGTCTTTATGTTTAAATTGATCGCAAGGAAAATGGTGTAATTTGTATACGTCACTTACGAAACCTTTAAGGGGTATTGATTATGAAAAAAGTAAAAATCCGAGTAATTACGGCATTTCCAGTAGATAGTAAAGCACCAACAAGAGTCTTAGCTGATCTGAAAAGATATGAGTCGGACAGTATCGAAATCTCACTTTCATCAAATAAAGCAGGAGCTGCGTATTTCAATAGTGATACCGAGCAATTTCTAAGTATGGGAGCGCTTGTTTTTGAAGCTATCGCTGCTGAAAAAGAAGGTTGTGATGCAATTGTCATTGAATCAGGCGCTGATACAGGTTTAGAAGCCTGTCGTGAAGTGGTAAGTATCCCAGTTGTCGGTTTAGCAGATATTGCATTCCGCACCGCGAGTATGTTGGGTAGAAAATTTGGTTTGATGGCCCTTCAAGATTGGCACGGATATGCTATTGAAAGAATGATAAAAAAATACCAGCTGACCGACCAATATTGTGGTCACTTCTCTACAGTAGGTAGTACTCCATTCTGGGTTGGCGAAGAGAAGAAAGATGATCATCGCCTGGCAACAGCAATGGAAGGCATTCGTTCACTCATTGATAAACATAATGCGGATACCATTGTAATGGGCGGAAGCTACTTCTGTGATATGAATGACGATATCAAAGCTAAACTTCTAGAGGAAGGTTATGGGGACATTGTTTTAATTAACCAGCTACCTCTTGCAATTAACTTTGCAGAAACACTTGTAAAGTCGAAGCTTTGCCATAGTAAAAAAATCTATGCAATCCCAAGAACATCGACAGCTGTGTACGGTTATGAAGATATAACGATTACACCATCATTGGAAAATATGTAGTTTGATCGAAGAGTCCTCATTACATAAATTCATGTAGTGTGAAGCTTATGTTCAATGAATGGACTTATTGTAAAAAGGATTATGTTTCTGAGGTACCTGTTTGATTGGGGTACCTCATTTAACTTTTTGTTAAAAATTGAAGTTTAATCTTATTGCCTTTTCTCCCCACTGCTTTATTCTCTTCGCATATACTTAGTGACAAGAATTTAAATTTACCTTTGAATACCAATATGACATTCTTATATGGTTCATCAAACTTACCTTTGTGCTTTGGTCTTCTTTTAGCTTCGATAGCGCCTTTAATATGACTGTTCAGTTGTCTTTTTTTTAATATTATATGTCTTTATGTTAATAATATTGCAGGTAAAAAGTCGATAAAATACTTTCTCATAAGATAACGACTTAAAGAGTCTAATTCGACGAGTGTATTTTATTTGACTCTTTGGGGAAAGATCTCGAGATTAAGGGCTATTTTAACACTCAGGCCCTTTTAAAGATAATGCAAACTACCTAAAGGTAGATAGGAAATAATAATGAAAAATATTTTTAAAGCTCTTATCCTCGCTAGCGTTGTAACGTCAGTATACGCAGAAAATGGTTCTTTTAATGGTACGGTTGATATGAATATGCCTTGCCAAAAAAATATGAATGTAGAACGAATTCCTGCTGAGCCTCTTCTTAAAGGTCGAGACGAATTAGCAGTTGGTGGCTTTAAAGTTACAACAGACTCTTCAAGTTCAGTTATTGAGTTAAGAGGACGTCGCGACTAATCGTGACTTTATTTATAATAATTTAACTCTAGCGATATAAGTTACCTTAAGCATGCTCCCGGAACTCATTTCGAAAGCAGGGTATATATCCAAGGCGACCATTTGGTCGCCTTTCTTATTTATGTACTGCGAAAATGAGAAGTTATTTTCAAAAAGGATACTTAATTTCCCTCATTCCCAGACTGCCATTTTGTAATCAAAATTACATTTCCCGTTGATTTAAATATAAAATATTTCCATTGTGTGTCTATAATTTATTTTTGTTTTAAGGTAGAATCTTACTTCTTAAATGTTCAAAGAAATTAAAGCCTTCTTATGATAGTTATTTTTAATCTATTTCCACACTTTCTAAAATATTGTGTTAATTATAATTATTTATATTATCGCAATTAAGTTTTGTATAATTTATGAGACTATTAATGTTTATTTTGTTATTTAGTTTTTATGCGAAATCCGAAACAAGTGTATATATACTAAACAACACAGATGATAAATTGCATATAACATTCGGTGGAAACTATGAACTTTGGAGTAACTTAGGTGATGAATATGTAGAGCCATATAAGTACACTCACGTAGGTGATTTAAATAGATATTCAAAGATTGGATCTGGAAAAACTTACTATAACTTTCTTTTCCTAGGTACTAGTAATTTATCTTTAGCGATAAAGTTACAAGGTGATTTTTGGGGAACTAACATGTCGTATACTTTACTAGATCCAAGGTCGGATACTATGATTGATTTCTATTCAGATAGAAATATTCACACTATGATACATGGGAAATATAAATATTATTATAAAGCGAGTTACACAGGAGTTTATGATAGTGTTACTATTGTTATAGAAAAAATCCCTGATAAGATCACTAATGATGAAAAAAAACTAAGTATATTAACTTATAATATTTGGATGCTCAGTCATGTAGGTAAATATATGTCAACAAGAGATAAGCTTATCGCTAGAACTATTAAAAATAATGAAGTTGTTTTTTTTCAGGAAATGTTCAGAAGTGACAATCAGGCAAATGTTATCAGAACGATGAGAAAATACTTTCCTTACGTGAGTCGAAAATTAGATGGCGGTGGATTTAACACTTATGATGGTGGAGTTATTACATTTAGTAAATATCCAATTATAAAACAACAACAGTATGTTTTTTCTAATTGTACTGGTACGGATTGCCTTTCTGATAAAGGTGCACTTTACACAAAGATAGTAAAAGGAAATATCCCTTTTCATTTGGTAAATTTACACTTAGGATCATGGAATGATGTAGTCAATAGAAATATTAGGTTAACTCAAGTAGAGGAGGTTGCAAGGTTTATTAAAAGTCTCAATATACCAACTAATGAACCTGTAATAATTGGTGGTGATTTTAATATTGGTAAAAATAAATATCCAGAAGATTTCATGAGAATGAAAGAAATCCTTAATGTTATAGAGCCTTCTCTTTATGGAAAATTAATCTATAGCTATGATCCATATATTAATGAAAATGTAACCTATACGGGAGAGTCTTCTAGAGAGCGTCTTGATTACTTATTATTAGTTGATAATAATAGTATTGTTGAAAGTTTTAGTAAGATAGAAATTCCTCGAAGTTTTGATAAGAATATGTGGGGCATATGGGATCTATCAGACCATTTTGCAGTCAGAGCTGAATTTACAGTAAGTAATAACTTCTTTGACTCATTACATCAATAGTACTTTGTTGAAAGTTCTTACTTAGAAGTAGTCTATTATAAATACTTCATTCTCAAACATGTTTATTGTGCTTTGGTGAGTATGGTTTACCGCGATAAGTTTTTCCAACATAGAGATACATTATGGCGTCGTGAACTTTTGATGAAGAACTCAATTAATATGAATATACTCACAATTCTCCTCTTCTTCATGATAAGTAATTTTTAATCATTTCTAACGATGATGCTTTCATTTCAACAAAGATTCATCCGTTTTTCTAAGATGTAGATAAATATTTATTGAATTCCATTTTTTGATCTAGGCTCGAAGGAAGCTTAAAAACTAGATATGTTTTTGGGTGGTTACGATTATTAGTAGAGTTTTATATCAAGTATAAGGAATCGCTTATATGCATACTGATAAGTATGGCTTCTTTCTTCTATCAATTATCTCCATAAGTTTTTCTTCATTTACCAGCGCTACAGATTGTCGTTCAACGCCTCCGGGTTTGTGTGTTGTGTATTTAAACTCTGATGATAGTTATATTAACGTTTGGTTCGATTCTGAGATTACCGTCAATACTTTAGTTATTGGTTATGATCTTAGTTCTTGGCGAAGTTGGTTTCTCATTAATAATCAAACAACTTCTTTCAGCTCGTTTCAAATTTCAAACTTGGCAGACTATGATAGCAGTCAAAATGAGAGTGTGTGGTTTACTGCATATCGAGCACTTGGTGCTCAATGTTGGAATAAAACTGAACTGCTTTATTTTTATGATCGCTGGGATGGAGATGATCGAATCGTATCGCTTGATGACTACGCCAGTCAATGGACTAACGAAATATCTGTTGAAGGTATGATCATAAGGGTACAAGAGAAGTATCCATTTACAGATACTAATGGATACCCGATCAACTTTTGTCATGGAGAGCTTTCGGTGGTTCAGGAATAACATTTAATGCTTTAAGAAAAGTTTCAAGCTATTGATATTTAAATGAAAGCCCTAGAAAATTTTGGCTAGGGCTTCGTTTGTTCTTGTCAATAGAGTCGTTAGAAAGTGAGCTCGTAGCTTAAACTGAACGTCCGACCACGGCCAGAGAAGTAGTAAGCACTGCTATTACGGATCTGGCTGAAGTAGTTGATGTATTGCTCATCCATTACGTTCTCAATACCAAAGGCGATACGACCTTTATCACGCATGTTGTAATGCGTGCTGAAATCAACTAACCCGTAGCCATCAAAGTTTTGCTCTGCGCCTACATTGTTTGCACTTTTTTTGCTGTCGAATAGATAGTTGTATTGAATTCGGCTCGATAGCACATCAGAGAAATTATGGTTAACAGCAAGCAGTAAGCGATCTGGCGATAGGTTTTTAAGATCCATATCAGAGTCAACACGGCCATTGCCTGTAGTATCGACTTCACCTTCAACGTGCGCGTACATAGCACTCAGCTTAGTTGAGTCGAGCACTTGGTAGGTTGAGGTTAGTTCGTAACCCATGATGTCGGTGCGTTGGCGTTCTACATCGTAGGTACCATTGTTGTTTAGTGCTAGGTTAGCTCCATCTTTTGCAACGGACATGTAGGTGCTTGCACTAACAAACAACTTGTCGCCGCGATAGGTAAGGCCTAGCTCATAGTTGTCTGTCACAACCGGTTCTACAGCTGGCATTGTATTGAAATCAATTGGCGTACCGTTTTGGCCAGGGTTCGCATCACCAACCCAATTACCACGTAGGATACGACCAATGTCAGGTAGGCCAAACCCTTGGTTGAAGCTAGCAAACGTGCTGAATTCATCCGTAAAAGTATAAACGGCGCCTACGTTGAATACCGCTTTTGAAGAATCCTGTGTGCCACCAATGATCTCCGAGTTGTGTCCATCGACACCGTAGCCATAGATAGTTTGACCATCGCTTACTTTTACACGGATGCTTTCAAAGCGAACGCCGGTCGATAGGCGGAGCGCATCCGTTACTAGGAAGTCACCTTGAACAAACGGCGCTAGGCTGTAATATTCCATAAGAGGCGTCACGTTCAAACCTGACTGGTCGAGCGTTTGCTCCGTTTGATCATGAAGGCCATCTAAGCCAAATACCCAAGTATCATCAAGGTCGAGTAAATCATAGGTTTCGTAGCCGACTTTGAAGCCAGTCTTTTGAGAAGAGATAGCGCCTTGGTCGTTAACTTTGATTTCGGTTGGGTACCACGTTGCTTCACCAAATACTGCATCGTAGTTTTGGTAGAACATCTGAGCGGTAAGCATACCATTGCCCAGATCGTAGTTCGTGTATTGTAGGTTAAATAACTGAGCTTCATTGCTCACTGGTTCACCTGAAGGCGAGCCCGGCTTAACAGTCCCAGGAATACCATTCTCGAAATCACCTTTGACGCCTTTATAGTTGCCATTGGCTTCGATCGTGTAGGTGTTAGCTGTCAATTCGATACGCTGATTACCGTCATCAAAGTTGTAGCCACCTTTAAAGAAAATATCTGTCGCTGTGCTGTCTTGCGTTTCACCCTGTATGTCGTTCATGCCAATAGGGTTACCATTACCATCGTAGTAAAGGCCTTGTTGATCCCAAGAGCCACCAAAGAACAGGTCAAACTCGTCATCGTGCTTACTGACGTTGTAGAAAACTTTTCCGCCAGTCCCATCATTATTGAAGCTGGAAGTCATGCGAGTTCCTACGGTTTGCTTCCAATCATCACCTGGCTTCGCACCTTTGGTTATGTAGTTAATGATGCCACCTGTCGCGCCCATGCCTTGAACTGCACTGGCACCATTAACGACTTCAATACGTTCTACCATTGATGGATCGATGGTATATCCATATCGGTTGCCGTTTCGAAGAGGATTTACTTGAGGCACGCCATCAATCATGATCAGCGCTTGGCGGCCACGTAAGTTTTCGCCTTGGGTAGACATTTTTTGGCGACTGGGTGTAATTCCAGGAACTAAAGTGGCAATAATGCTGGTGAGATCTTCAGAGATGATAGATTGCTCTTCAATATCTTCAGAATCAATGATGCTTACAGCACCAGCAATTTTATCTGGCGTTTGTGTATAGCGGGTTGCAGTTACCACTACGGTTTCCATTTCTTCTACGCTTGCATATTGCGTATCAGCTTCAGCGTAGGCACTCGTAATTGAGAGTGCTAATACTGAGAGAGTGAAAGGAAGTTGACTCATTTTTATATCCTGTCTTGAGTATCTAAATTAAGGCTATGTCGATTATTTTTATAGGTTTATACACATAGGTTTGTTTGAAACGGGGTCATTCATGATCATTGCATCAAGATCGAAAACATCCTTGAGCAACGATTGAGTGAATATCTCTTTAGGGGTACCTTGATGGGTAACTTGCCCCTTCTTCAGTACCACCAAGTGATCGCAGTAACGGCAGGCTTGGTTCAAATCATGAAGTACGACAATCACGGTTTTTCCTGCCGCATTTAGCTTTTGAATCAACTTCATCAGCTCTACTTGGTGAGATAAATCGAGGTAAGTGGTCGGTTCATCAAGCATGACAATCGGTGTGTCTTGTGCCAAAACCATCGCTATCCAAACACGTTGGCGCTGGCCGCCGGATAGGGCATCTACCTTCTTGTCGAGCAATTCCTCTATCTGTGTTTCAGCAATGGCTTGGTCCACTTTTTCGTGGTCGTCTTGAGTCAAACGCCCCCAGTAAGATAAATAGGGTGAGCGACCGTACTCTACGAGCCTTCTAGCCGTAATATCTTCTGGTGTCGTCAATACTTGAGGTAGTAATGAGATGTATCGAGAAAGTTCCTTATCAGCGTAATCTTTAATCGACTTATCGTAGACAGTGAGAGAGCCATCAAATTGTTTGTTGACGCGACACAAGGTTTTAAGCAACGTCGACTTACCGCTTCCGTTAGGGCCAATTAAAGCCGTGATCTTCCCTTCTGGAATATCGAGGTCGAGGTTATGAATAATGTTTTCTTTGCCATAAGAAACAGACAGCTGATGTGTTTTAATCATTATTTCCAACCTTTATAACGTTGAAGTAAAAAGATGAAGTAAGGTGCGCCAATGAGCGAAGTCAATACTCCAGCTGGAAGCTCAAGCGGTGGAGCAATACCACGAGCTGCCGCATCTGCGATCACCACAAGTAGGGCTCCAATAACACCAGACATAGGGAGTAAATATTTATGATTGTGCCCAAACAATAGACGAGCTAAATGGGGAGATAGCAAGCCTACGAAGCTGATCGTCCCACATACTGCAACGCTAATACTGGCAAGGAGAACAGAAAGAACCAATGCGATTAAACGTGTGCGCTCTGGTTGAGCACCTATCGTGGTTGCTGCTTCTTCTCCAAGCCCCATTAAGTCGAGTCTCCAAGCCAGTCGTAACGCAAGAGGGAGTAAGATGGCTAGTGAAACCCAAATCAATGGCACCTGTGACCAGTTTCGTCCCCATAGACTCCCCGTTAACCAAACCATTGCTGTATTGATTTCAACAGGGTTAATAATAAGTAGGAAATCAATACCACTAGAAATAAAGGTGCTGAAGGCGATACCAATTAGTGCAAGTCTTGCTGGCGTTGGATTGTATTTATGGCTGATTCCTATAATACCCAGAGCAGCGACTATCCCACCCAAAATGGCGATAGATGCGAGTAAAGGTAGTGAGGCATCTGGTACATAAACGAGCAGTAAAGTTGCGGCAAATCCTGTTCCAGCACTGATACCCATTAGGTCGGGGGAGGCGAGAGGGTTTCTAAGAACACCTTGAATTAATGCACCAGAAACTCCTAAACCAGCGCCAACCCCGATTGCAAGAACAAAGCGAGGGAGTCGATATTGGGTAATAATAAAATTGAATTCGCCGCCATGCAGAAGTGTATTCACAACATTGCCCAAGCTGAGCGATACTCCTCCAATAAACAGACTGCCTATTGAACAAATCAGTAGAAAAATTGACAGTACTATTGCCTTACTTTTATTCATGATATTTTGCTCCTAACCGTGAGAGCAATAAAGAATGGTGAACCAATTAATGCAGTGATGACACCAATGGGTGTTTCTGCTGGGAATACCACCATACGTGAAATAACGTCAGACCATAACAACAGGCTTGCTCCAAGCGCTGCAGTGATGGGCAGTAAAACAAAGTGGTTTGTCCCGACGAGCTTACGAGCAATATGAGGAACAAGTAGGCCAACAAAAGTAATGGGGCCAACAATAGCAACGCTTGATGTGGTTAATAACAAGATGGCAATACAGGCTGTCACTCGGGTTCGGGTAAGGTTTACCCCAAGCCCTATTGCCATGTCATCACCGAGGTTTAGTAAATTTAGGCTGTGAGCAAGCGACAAAGCCATTGCTACACCAACTACACTAATAGGCCATAATTGTGCCCAGTCTTCCCAAGAGACGTTCGCGATTGATCCCGCTAACCAGGTCAATACGCTGTAAGCCATATCATCCATTAATATTAACGCACTTCGTGTGATACCAATCAACAGCGCATTAACTGCAATTCCAGCTAATATCAACTTGATTGGGTGTGATTTACTAGTAAAGAAGCCACCTAATGAAAGCACTAATAGACCACTTACAAGCCCACCAAGTAGAGCATTCACCGAAAGTGGTAATTGAGGCAGTAATACTAAGTTCATTGAAGACAAAGCAATAAAACAAGATGCTCCCGCATTGATCCCTAAAATACTTGGTGATGCTAATGGATTAGCTGTCAGCCCTTGCATAAGGAGCCCTGCAATAGCGAGGTTGATACCAATTACAATAGATATCATTAAGCGTGGTGCTCTTAATGAGGAAAAAATCTGATGTTTGATGTTGGTTTCATCAAAGCTAAACCAGTAACCCCATAGATCGTCAAATCTGAGATCGAAAGAGGAATAGCTGATCATTGATGTAACCATTCCTAAACCAAGAGCAAAAAGAACAATAGAACAACCAAGCCAGATTTTACTGCTTTGTTTTATATTGATAAAAGACATTTATTTACTCAATAATTCAGAAAGATTTTGTGCGATTTGCTCTGCGGCGTGCATGCCTCGATTAAGAGACCATACTTGCGGTGAAACATAAATAATATGTTGCTGCTTTTGGGCATTAAGGAGATTGAAAAGAGGGCTATATTTCCATTTATCTATAATAGTTACTTTGCTGTATGAGCCAATTAGAAGCCAATCTGGGTTGGTTTTGAGTAACTGTTCTAAGCTAACTTCAATATATGCACGCTTAATTTCATTTGGGATAGGGCTTTTGATGCCTAAGTGACTTAATACACTTCCAGCATAAGATTCTGGGCCATGTAGCCACATGCCTTTTTCTGTCGTAACCGCGAACTGCATAGTATGAGAACTGGCGAATTTAGCTTTGTATTTAGCCATCATTGCTCTGTGCTGCTCAATGCGAGCTTTCATCTCTCGTTCTTTGTTGAGAACAATACCAATTTTCATCGCAGCAGCGAGGTTCTCTTGGTAGTTTTCACCTCGGCTTTTTAATATCAGTGTCGGTGCAATCTTAGAAAGGTCATCATAGGCAGGAGAGTGTCGCTGTACGTCTGCAATAATGAGATCAGGCTTCAATTGAGAGATAATTTCTAGGTTTGGTTGTGGACGCATACCTACAGAAACCCATGGTTCTATTTGAGCTCGAATCGATTCAAGAATTCTATTTACATCTTTATCATCTGCAACCCCAACAGGAGATACCCCAACAGAAGCTAGAGCATCTATGAATGAATACTCTAACGCAATGACACGTTGAGGTGTCCCTGTAATTGTAAAAGCCCCTCTCTCATCAGTAACTGTACGTTGATTATCCGCTAGAGAACTAAGTGAAATAAGGGTGCAAATCACGAATGTGATTACTCTATGAATAAGGGCCATTTAACTATTCCGTTGTGGATTTCTAATATTTAAGGAATGATCTCCATACAGTATGGAGTTACGAATATAGGTGAAAATGATAAGTGATATCAATATCAATAGCAATATCATCGGTAAGAAGAAGCCTTTTATATTGGAGTATGTCTATTTTGGGTCATATATATGGATAGCAACCAATGTTATGTATGTTGCATTTTTGCTAGAATGGATTTTGGTCAATTCATTTGTTTTGTGAATATTGGGGGCTAGATGAAGGTTCCTTAAGTTTTTATACTTAAAGGCATCAAGTATTTTTGAGATATATACCATAAAATATAAAGAGTTAATTAAAGATGAAATTAAGATATAAATTATTGGTGGGGCTGAGTGTGCTATTTTCCCCTTTTTCTGTTTTGGCAGAAACAACATCAGTTATCTGTGCTAAGGTCGATAAAAGTCAGTGGGATTGGCTTTACCAAGATGATGGAAGTTACACTTCAGCGGATGGTGATTGGGGAGTATATTTCATCAATCATTTTACCTTCTTCAGGTACTTCGATATTTATTACTCTGATTATTTGGTATTGCAGGAACGATGTAATGAGCTAGATATGGTTGCACAACCAGCAAATAACCAGTTTAGTGAATGGATGATATTTCGAGTGATACTTCCAAGTGGTGACAAAGTCTTTGCTTCTGGATTCTATACAATAACGCAGGTATAGATTTTATTGTCTACCTATAAGCTATGAAATTGCTATAAAAACGATAGACAAGTATCACTTTATTCTCGATTTTAGCGATAAACACCGTATCCCAACGATGCTCAAGCTAGCTGATAGCATTTGTCGCATGAACCTAGAAGAGTGGGTGTATCATGTTGATAAAATGGTTAGGGTTAATTTAAGCAAATTTGAAAAAATAAAGGGGTATGCTTAAAAGCATTATTTGAAGAGTTAGTGTTAAGAGATGAAGGCAGTGCTGTATAGAATACACTGCCTCAAAGGAAGATAGCTGCGAGTTTTATTGAGCTAAAGATGGGTTTTTGAAGAGAAGCTCAAGCAAATCGATATTAATTGTAATTTGTTCGTAGTTAGCCTGTTTGGCGTATTCAAGAGATTCTTTGAGGAGCTCTATCTTTACGTTGATATCAATATCTTTTCTGGTCATGTTGTTAGCCTCTAACATAGCAGGAAGTCCCTTATTATTTTTGGTTATTAAGTGTTACTTTTTGATAGTTAATGTTTTTAGGGTTGAGTACTTTTCTGTTTTTAGCGAGTTTTTATAGTTAAGCCTAGACCGATATCAGTCGCCTATAATAACCAGCCTTTGATTATTTAATATTGAGTAAACATGTAAGTTACTGATAGCCCTGTTAACTTTTTACCATAGAATTCATCCACAGCTAAGGAAGGATACCTTTTCACTCTTAGCTGAGTAAATACTTATCTTACTGAAAAATATAATCTATTTTTTTGTTTATAGTGTTTTTAAGCTGTTAAACTTTGTATAAATCGGACTGTTTGATGTTTTTTTTGAACGATTTTTTGGCTTACCAATTGACTAAATAAGTAAGCTATATGGTTTTTTTTTAGTGATAATAACTTTTTAACTAGTAAAAAGGTAGATTGGAGCTGCATCAAACATCTTTAGGCAACTATAGGGTATAAAGTGGTTACTCAGAAATTTACGAGAGGTAAGGAGACGCTCACATTTGTGATCCGAGTCGTCTCATTGAAAAGTATATCCTGAGGTTATTTAGGCAACACTAACGCCATTGGCATCGAATCATCAAGCTTTAAGACCAACTTGTTTCCACACTACAGACCATAAATCAATGATTGCTCGCCGCTTCGACATGAGCAAGGTGTTTTTGGCACTCTCGTCCTAATCGTTCGATAACCTGAAAACATAACGCGAGTGTCGTTTGATCGATTTGTTCTGCGGCTTCTCCAACAGCAGTGGCGACTGCGGTTAGTTGTTGTGTTTTGTATTCTGCATGTTGCAGATGCTCGATTACATCATCATTCATTCGGAACCTCTAGAAGAAATCTAACAGTACTGTTTATTCATACAGTATTATACATTATCTTTATCATAAATATCACGAACAATGGCAATTAAATTATGATTTTCCAGACAAATGTGAGGAGTGCATACGAATGCCAAGCCATTGTTCTCTATGCTATAAGGGAACAGTGGCTTTTATTGTAATCTTTGTTATTTAATTTGGATGGTGTTACATATACTATGCGAGATAGGTTATCCATGACCGACCCAACCTACGACTCTACCTACCACTTCGCCTTTATCAATCGTCTCAAATTCAGGGTTGGCTGGGACAAACTGACCACGATATTTACGCCTGAAATGGAATGTACTGCCTGACTTGACGATGACGAGGGTATCATCATTGACGGTCTTCATTGGCTCAACAATAAGGTAGCAACCAATGGGGTAATTTATGCTGAAGTCGTTGGAGATCATGGCAGCATCACGCACTTTAAGTGCATAGCTTTCCAGTTTAGTTCCGTTGGGGTAAAAGACGCTTCCTTGAGACTCTGGGGACTCTTTGGCGATGTCTGTCCAACTGAGAATGGCAACATTTTTACTGTAGTAGCCATGTGTTTCTTCGCTTTCCATTCGAGTAACGAACTCGCTTAGACTGACGTCCATTTTCTGTAGCGCTTTTATTAGGACTTGAGTAGGTAAATCGCCTTCGCCTTGTTCAAAACGACCGATAGTGGCTCGACTAGCAATTCCAACGAAATCTTTTTGTTTGAGTTTTTTAGATTTGCGGATAGCAGTAAAAACCTCATGGGCTGCTGGCATTTTTCCATTCCTCTTTAATTTTAGGTCACTTTGCTATATCTGAATTGCTTGACCTCACTCACCTTTTATAGCTTCAAAGGAATAACGAATAAGCAGTCGTCAGTCAAACAAGAATATCTCGATTAATGGATTATAAAGTACTTTTGGCTTAAAAGAACCAAAATAGAGCTTTATCAAGTAAAATATGAACATAAAAAATGCTTTTGCGTCACATGTCGCACTTTAAATATTTGTGCTATCACTAATGGCACATTTCATGAGGAAAGACATGCTGATCTAAGTGTACGTATTTTTACCAATATATCTCCAAACCACCTCATTATACCGTTTTTAGAGAAACAAACTTATCTCTGCTTTTGTCTTTTATCTGCGTCTCACCATCTTTTTTGTTATATTATAGCTCATATTTGAGCTATAATGTGTCGATTTTTGATTTTTGCTCATATTTCGGGTCTATCGACAATCCAAGTAAAGAGTAAATATCAATCTTTTTGGCTTTTGTTCATGGTGGGCTTACTTGGACCATGTGCAGATCACTCTTACCAACTTTTGGACATGTGGGGTTATTTCAGTGATGACATTTGATGAACGACAACAAGAAAACGATCGAATCCTAATTACTTCTGCTCTTGCTCACTATCAACCAGCTAAGACTAGCGATGGTAGTGAGCGTGCCATATTCTCAATCGATAATCATCCAACGAAAAGAAAACATCGGCGTATCACACCGCAAACGATGCATGCAACCAGTACTCGTAACAAGGGAGTATCAAGGCTTAACTGCTCTGAGGATGTTTTTGAGCACTTAAAAGTACAAAGAACGATTAAAGCTCTTTCACCTATTGTGGCGAGTTGGCTAGTGTATCGTTATGGAGAAAATCCACCTCAAACATTGCTTCCTCTTCTTATTGAAGCGGTAATGGATCAGTTGCCATTAACTAAATGTCGTAAAAAAACGCAGCAGAACGTCAGGCTCATGTTAACAGAGCGATTATCCCGACGTGAGTTCGACGATTGTTTACAGCGACATTTATTTGAGTCAATGGGTGTCAGTGAGCAGGCCTATTATGCCAGTTACGCAAAGCACAACACGAATATAACCAAGCAAATTCAGGCTTTGGATCAGCAATCACTCCTGGCTTTCTTTCAATGTCATAATGATTCTAGTGAGTCAAAATAAACATCCAAACAAAAAAAAGCTCAAAAGTGAGCTTTTTGGGTTGCTTAAGTTGAGGTGATGAAGTAAGATATCTCCATCGTCGAAAAACCCCAGTTAACAAGGCAGGTATCGACGAATTCCAACATTGATTCACTAAAAGAGATGGCTCTACATGCCATCTCTTTGTGTTTCTCAAACATTCAAACAAATCAGGTTGTGCCTTATGTTTACAGACAACAAAGAAACAAACGGGTTTTTGATGTTTGTTTTCGTTTTCATTATCGCCAGGCTTGGCTTATTACTAAAAAAGTCTGAAAAAATCTCTCCTAAAGTATTTTTCGCGGAGTTTTTCATTGCCTTGGCCCTCGCATTTGCTTCTTGGCATTTGGGGTTGATGCAGGGTATGTCTTATAGCCAAACGGCGGTATACGGAATTTTTGGTGCTTTGGGTCATATCCACATCATCAAATTTACTTTTCAGCAAGTGTCTAAAAAAGAAATGTGATCATGCAGTAAGGCGTATGATCTCCCTCTTTTTATGCCTGTTTTCATCTTTAAAGGAGGTAATGGATTGAATGCAGAATCTAGACAATCTCAGTATTTACCTTGAACACCTTTTTGCTGCACTGCGCCAAACCGTTGATGATGAGGTTTGGGTTCAATACGATGGTCCACCTCAACATCCTGAACGGGTGGCCGTCAGTATTGGTTCTCCAGAAATTATTACCTCTGATAGCAGTGGCGACGGACGCTTACAGCAAACACTCAAAATAAGACTGACTATTGATGTGCCCAATGAGACGCCAGCTTCGGCATTGGCTTTGGCGAAGATGGCTCATTTGCTATTTAGTATGCTTAATGATTCCTCTTTTCTGCAGCCAACGCTAGCTAATATTGATGCACAACACTTGGCACAAAAGTCGGTTGAGGCGAGCATTGATAAACCATATCAGATACACGGGTACCCTTTTCAGGCTCGTTCAACGGCAATGAGTTATGCCATTCAGTATCAGCAAGTCGTGCGTTATGGCGCATTGGAGCAAGAAAGGTATCAACTTCACTCCATAGTTTGTCAAGAAAGCCAACAAGGGGAGATCATACTTTATGAGTCTGACCAAAACACTCCTTGAATTAACGCAACGTATTACCGGGTTGGAGCGTCAGCAACGTAATTTGATTCGCTTAGGGCGTGTGAAATCCGTTTCTGGCAGCAAAGCCGTTATTGATTATGCCCCGCACTCGCAAGAAGCTTATCACTCGCCACCGATTCAGTGGATCGCTTTTGAAGCGGGTGAAGTGAAACGGTGGCGAGCCCCCAGCATCGGCGAGCAAGTGGTGGTGCTGAATTTATCAGGTGGTCGTGATGAAGCGCATGCTATTGCTCTACCAGCGGCTTATTGTGCGGACTTTTCACCTGAACAAACTGACCCTAAACAGACGTCGTTAAGTATTTTGGATGTCTTTCATGTTATGGCTGATTTCGATGGTAACTATCAAGTCAGAGCCAATGGTTCGGTGACGTTTATTACACCAGCGTTTGTCGTTGAAGCTTCCGAGCGTATTTCGATGCAGACCAATAGCTATTGCCGGTCTGCAGAGGTTGCCAAGACTAAAGGAGTTCACACACAACAAGGTGACGTCAAGATAAAAGGAGCGTTAGATGTCAGTAAAAAAGTGAAAACACCAACGGTTGTTAGTTACGCATCGGGGGCTTTTTCATTATCAGAAAATGGTGCAGCGTTGTCAGAAGCGGTTATTGGTGAAGTGAAATTTAGCCTTCACCGTCATGAAGTTGATTCAGACAGCGACTACACGCAGCAGCCTGTGAAATAGGAGGTAATATGCAGCAAGGCATTGATCCTAATACAGGGTTAACCATCGCGGGAGCCAAACAAGCCGCGAGCCGTTTAGCCAAAGCGATCACCACTCAGGTTGGTTCACGAGAAAAACGTCGCCAGGTCGGAGGGGAATATCGCAAATTAATGGGATTGGCCAATGAATATAATCGGATGAAAGCGATCAATCGTATCCACCGTATCATTGCCAATCCAGCCAACGACTTAGCAGACATCACAGACCCTGTTGTGGATATTCGTATTCATGGCAGTGGCTTTCGAACTCACATTTACTATCACTACAACGGACAAAAAGAGGTGTTGAGATTATGACCACCGTTCAAGTCCCGAAAATATTACAAGTCGAGCCATTTGATGTGATGCGGGAGCGCTTTATTGAAGAGGTGTTTTACCCGCACGCCGTCAAAGAAGTGGGCCAAGAAATGGCACAACTGTTACTCAAGGGGTTACGTAGCCCGAATGAATCGGCAGCCTTATTGCTTGATGCCATGATTTTATTTCGCCAGCAAGAAACACGTAACGACAACTATAAGTATTTACAGAACTTTTCGAAAACCGCCAGCGACTCTGAAATGATTGATTTGATCGTTTCTCGGCTAGGTTTAAAACGTCAGATCATTCGACCAGCGGATCCTTCTGTGTTTCCACCCGTTGACGCTGAAATGGAATCGGATCGATCTTTGTTGCTGCGTTATAGCCTTGCACCTTATGGACTGGCGACCACAGGTACGAGGACGGGGTATAAATTTCATGCCATGACATTGGGAGAGCGGCCTTTGATATCGGTCGAGCGTGAATCAGAAAATGTCGTTATACAGCGTTATGAATATTCTTCGACCGAAGGGATCCTTCGCCCTAAGGATGCAGAAGCGCGAATGCTTAGGCCACATTCCGGCGAGGTTCAAATCCGTGTGCTTTCACCTCAAGGGGACGGAACGGCTGATAACGCGTTACTCCAAAGAGTCGTGGTCTATTGCCAGCGCCCGGATATTGCTCAGGAGTCGGATGATATCTCAGCGGCATCTGCCGATATTTGCCCATATCAAATCCATCTTGAAGTATGGGAAGAGAGTACGCCGACTCGCTTAATTGACCGACGAGGTTTGGAACAGGCTTTGCAGGAGTATGCTCAACAACAGCATCGATTGGGCGGGCTGATACTGAGATCGCGCATCGATCAAATTGCGCATAATTTCAATGCACATCAGTTAAATGTAAGCAGCCCTGTTGAAGACGTCGTCTGTGATTGGTATCAAGCGCCATATTGTCAGGAGGTAAAGGTGAATGTCAGCAGTCATTGAGCAAACCGGTTTAAGCCAAGCGAACCTAGACGACGAAACCTTACTGCCTGATAACCGTACTGCTTTTGAGCGCAGCTACGAAGAAGGAGTGAAATCCCTCGTTAAAAGTGAGCAAGTGCTGCCGGGCCTTAACCACCCAGAGACGATTGCCTCTGAATTATTGCCATATATGGCGTCAGAGCGGGGAGTGAATGATTGGTTTTTTAGTGACAGTGAAAGTGAGAAGCGGGCGATCACCGCGGTGTCTTATGTGGCTCATCAGCATAGTGGTACTGCTCAAGGGATCATGGATGCCTCTGACGCGGTTAACTTTGCAATTGATATCCAACACTGGAAACAAGTACCCGATGGTCAGCCTTATACCTTGTATGTTCAGGCGAAAGATAAGTCCAGTCAGACCATTTCAGAGCAAAGAGCCAAGCGTTTATTGGCACGCATCGAGTTCATAAAATCGGTTCGTGATACTTTGGACATGACGTTTACGTTTGGCTGTCAGGCTCCGGTTTATTTAGGTGGCGCACACGTACCAGCAAGTAATGTGGGGACGATGAGTGCCAGTGCGACATTATGGCCAATGCCAAAAGCAAGTTGTCAGCTTGGTATGGCCACCCATCGGATGCCGGCGATCAATACCCATCCGATTTATGCCCAATCCGTGTTTGACACGGATGTATTATCCACACAACTCAGCGCTTATGGATGCTTAACACATGGCATTTCCTGCGCGTCAATTATAGCGAGAGCAATAAATGAATGAGACTGAGTTACAACTCGTTATTACCCAAAAAGGGTTAGATGCCGCGATCAGCGCTTCAAATCGAGGATTAAAAGCGGAACTGACCACCATGAGTGTTGGGGATGCTTTGTATGCACCAAATAAAAATCAAACCGCTTTACGCAATGAGCTTGATAGAGCCCCTTTCTCTGCTTTTAAAGATTTAGGCGGGGGGAGTATCCAAGGGGCGGCAAAGTTTTCGGGCCCGAGCCAATACGCCATCGGTGAAATTGGTTTGCATCTCGGTGACGGGACGTTATTTGGGGTGATTTCACGGCCTGAAGGTGTGCTGAACTTTAAGCCTGCTGGTGGGCACTGCATTCAACCGTTTACGTTGAATTTAAGTGCGTTGCCCACTGACAGTATTACGATTGAAGTCGGCACGGAAAATTTAAATATTTTAATTGATAGTGAAATGATGCAAGACGCAACGGCTTTCGTTCGTTCTCAAGTCGTGCAAGTAAAGCAATCGCGTTTGCTGATGAAGCAAGCTGAAAAACTACGTAAATTGGAGGCAAAACATGGCTGAAATTTTAACTGAACTACAAAGCCTAAAGCAGGCAACTCAAGAACAAAGTGCCATTACCCAAGCGATGACAGAAATCGTCGAGGGGCAAATGGAGAAAATCGAATCCGGTGTCGCAGAGTTTAAACAGTGGATGGAAGAGACAACGGCTGAAGGAATCAAAGGTGAAGGGCGCTATGTAACAGAATTTACGGTCAAAGGTGATAAGGACACCTTTTACCCCGTCGTGTTTCAGATGCCAAAAGATGACGAAACTACAATTCAAATCTATCGTCATTACGCATGGAATCGCTTAGGAGGCTCTGACTTTAATGCAACCCATGTGGCATCGGCTTTAGTTATCCTCAAAGGTCAAACTTATGGTTGGAATGGAGATGCTAATTATCTCTCTACAGTTGTTAATCAGCAGCGTTATCGTCGCTGCGTGGCTAAAGTCGCCTTCAGAGCTTGGAGTACCAGTGAAAAACTAGACTTGGCAGGAGCATCAACTGGTTATAATCAACACTCGACCCCAGCTTATTGCTGCCCGTCGTACAGTGGTTTCCATTTACGTGGGGGGAACTTGACGTACCGCATTTATTCCAATCATAGAATCAATTTTAAATTATTAGCAGATAACCAAGAGATTTACCAAAATGCGCAAGGGAATGTTGTCAATGCGAAGTGGCGTGCCAAAACTGTCCATATTGATAATGCTGAAATTGGCGATTCGATAAATGATGTCGGTGAAAACTTTATTGGCTATAACAACCTAAAAACGGTAACACAAACGGAGGCATAAATGACTATTCCAAAATTAGAAGTAAAGGGCGAAACATTAATTAATCTCCCTACTGACAAACTGATTTTACTTGAACTTGGCTTATCAGAAAATGAGGCGACGGTTGCGATAGAGCAATACGAGCAGCAACAAGAGCTAAAAAAAACACGTCATCATCGACAACACTTACTGATTCAAGCTGATCATCTCGTCAATCAGGCGATGGATCGTGAGCTTGACCCTGAACCGTTTCGCACTTATCGCCAACAATTACGTGATATTACGCAGCCATTTAAGCCTTACTCTGAAATTGAGTGGCCCGACAAGCCAGTGCTTCCTGAATAACTGACCGCCTCCATTGGCGGTTTTTTTATACCTGATTCTTTCTTCTGGCCCTGCTTCGCGGGGCTTTTTAATAGGACGATTTAATATGAGTCATACCGACGCGTCTCACCGTGACGCAAAGCAAGACAACCCACCAGTACAACAGTATGTGATGCTCAGAGAAAAACGCATTTTGCACCGTTGGCGCGAAGAAGGTGAAACCATTTCACTGTCGCCATCACAAGCCGAGTATCACTTGATCAACCAACACCTCGAACTAAAACAAGAGAGTAAATAATGGCAACAATGACCACGCAAAATCACAACGGTATTTCCCTCGAAGTCAGCGAGCCATTAGGCCCAATGAGAGGCGTCGACAATCAGCTTGGCGGCTTGATTGGTGTCGCTCCAAATAAACACCCAGATGTCAGTTATGGAGAGCCAATTAAGCTTTACACTTTGAAAGACCTTGCTCTGCTCGATACAACAGAAAAGCCCGCCGGTATGTTGTACTACAGCGCTAAATACTTTCTTGAAGTCGCTAAAGTACCTTGTTACGTGATTATTGTCGAAGAAGGAGCCAATGTCGAAGAGACCCTCGCGAATGTCATCGGTGGTGTCTCTCCGTCTGGCCGTTTAACGGGTATTGCCGCGTTTGCAGCCTGCCAAGAAGCGCCGACCAACGTTGCGGCTCCCGGTTTCCATGGCATCGAAGTGGCAAACGCGTTAGCTGCCCTTGCTGAGCAAACTTACTGCGAAGGCTGGACTGATGGCCCTGATACGAATACCGTCGCGGCGAAACAATACGCAGCCAACTTAGGTGAAGTGCACAAACGAATTTGGTGTTGTGATGTGGCAGGTGAACGCTGGTCACATCCGATCCCAGCTTCGATTGTAGGTATGGCTGCACGTTGTAGCGTTAAGCCCTCACAAACACCGAACGGTGCAGGCACGCCATTGGATGATATCGCCCGTATTATTGGCTATCGCGTCAATGATAAAAACAGCGAAGGCGTTGATCTCAATCAGAAAGGCGTATCCGTCACCATTCGTGATCCTAATGGCGGCTTAATGTTCTTGGGAACCCGTACCGCTGACGGATCTTTTGGCAACATTATCGGCATTGAAAACCAATTATGCCGTGAACTGATCAAATCACACCGTGACACGATGAAATACAACCTCGATTTTGATTTCTTCAAGCAGCGAATTGCTCAATTGAGTAACTGGCTGTCTAGCCTTCAAGCGGATGGGGAAATCATTGGCGCAAAGTGTTATCTACATGAAACGCGCAACAACTTACAACGCTATAAAAATGGTGAATGGGTATTGGTTATCGACTGGGGCGCATACCGTCCAAACGAGCATTCGATCATTGAACTGAACCAACGCGATGAAATTCTTCAGGTTTACATCGACGATGCGATCAAAACATTTAGTTAAATCATTTAATACTAAGGAATATTATGTCTAATCGAGTTACTCATGCCAGAAAACTGACCTTACCAGGCGGTATTAAGATCACCAATAACATGGAAGAATTCACACCGCCAAAATACACCAAAGTGTATGCCGATGTGCCCGGTGCTTTTATGGGCAAAAAAGTCTGTGTCGGTTACGAAGCATCGGAGTGGTCAGTCACCATCATCGGTGAAATGGCTTCGGTTGTGAATGCCGCGCTACAAGATGGTGATAAAACCGTCATTATTTATAGCGAAAACGGCACGAACAACAATCAGCGGTTTGACACTGAGCACACCATGACGGGTGAAGTGAGTGTTGAATATTCATCCAATAAAATGCGCGAACAGCAGACGCTTACCCTGACAGGACAAATTAATAAGCACTTGTGGGTTGATGACGGTGAAATTATCGCTCAAGTCGACATTGACAATGGTGTTTACCAAATCGGTGGTGAGAAATTTAACGTTTAGTTGCGTTAGGTTGTGATATTAAGGCCGCATGATCGCGGCCTTTTCGTTCATGGCCATAGTTATTGCTAATGCTCATGCTATTACTAGCTATCCCACGTTGCCCTTTAGCGTGACCTATTTGATTTTAATTAATCATTTCTGGTGCTTATCTCACCTATTTCCCCATTTAACTGCTTATTCCCTTTTACTTATTTACTTATTTACTTATTTGTTACCCATTAACCATTGATTATATTAAGGATTATGATGATGACAATAGACCATCTAGAGCAAACTTTTACTCTATTAAAACCGTTAGAGACGATCAGTACAGTGACGGTGAAACCGCTTAGCCGCGAATCGAGCCTTGAGATTGAACCTAAAGGTGAGACTTTTCAACAAGCAGAAAAAGAAGCGCTAGTTATGGCATCTACAGGGTTGAATCAGGAGGAGCTAGACGCTTTAGCGAATCCAGACTGGTTAACCTTGTATGAGGCTTCTTACCATTTTTACAACCAAACTGGTTATCAACTGGTTGATAGTGAGCAGCCAGAAACAGACACGACCGTGACGTTGTTTTTCAGCGGTGAGCGCCAAGTTGAATTTGAGTTGCCTACACTTAAATTGACGAAAATGGCCGATAAAATTAACGATGATATTAAGCGAGCTTGCTTTATTCTTGCCAACCTCACTGGGCTAGAAGAGGCTGAGATCATGCGTTTGCCATTGCCGGATTATCGCAGTTTAGTAGTGGCTGCAACGCATTTTTTAACCAAACCAGCGGTTTACTTTCAGTAGACAGTGTTGAAACCATTCTCGATGTGATCCCTCTTGCAGGTTACTGTGCGAGGGATGCTTTAGATTGGACAACGGAAATAGCACTGCGACGTTATGAGCTGGCTTTAGCTCATTTAGGAGTAAAGCGTGGATAAAAAACAACAACTCGGCATCACTCGTGAGGCTACGCAGGCGGTCGCTGGTATTAATATTGAGAGTGCTTCCAAATCGTTACGTGGGTTTATTGACACCGTAGGTCAAGCTCAGAACCGTTTATCGGCGGCACAGAAAAATCTCGCCCGAATGACACATTTAGAGTCGCTGCCTGCAGCTTTGAAAAAGGTTAGAGCAGAGCTTGATAAAGATCGCAAAGCAAGGGCTGTACTGACTAAAAAACAGAAAAGGAACATTGCCTTAACTAAGGAAGAGCAAGCGGATCTGCAATACTTAGAGAAGCGAATCAAACGATTTGAAGGTATTCGCAATAATCAGGTTAGGCAATCGCAGGCTTTAAATAAATCTTTAAAAGCAGCAGGTTTTAATACTAAAAATCTAGCGGCTGCAAAAAAGGTCGTAAACGACAGGATTGAAAAATCAGCACGATTATTGCGGCGAGAGACTCGCTTATTAAAAGACAACTATGATCTTGAAAAGCGCAAAGCAAAGTTTTTTAAAAATCTGCCAAGTAATGATTCTCTCGTTCAGGGAGGCATTGCTGCAGGTAGCCTCACCCTGAAACATTCATTGGATAATGAAGCTTCGTTTACCGATGTGGCACGTTGGTTAAATTTTGGTGAGCAAGGGGTTGAAAGCGAAGAAGCGAAAAAGTTGCGTGATGCACTGAATCAACTGGCCGTTACTCTGACAGGTGCCGATACTAACATGGTGATGCAAGTTGCTGATGTGATTGCCAAACAAGGTATTGAAGCAGATCATCTCGTTGCTTACACCAGTGATGCTATCAAGGCTGCTAATGAATGGGGGGGAGATCCAGCAGAAATCGCATTACAGCGAATGTTCCTGCATAGTGAAATGAGCTATGAGGGTGATGCGACAGGTAAAGATCAATTGAACACCCTGTCTAACATGATTCATGCGGTTTCTGATAAAGGTGCTGAAATCGATTTCCTGAAGGTTCTAAACAAAACCGGCTCTATGATGAGCGAGGCTAACTTTTCCCAAGCACAGTCATTAGGCTTGGTTGGCTCGCTTCTTGGTTCGGGGGCAACGGAACCTGAGGCTTCTGATACCATTGAACAAATCATTAATTCTTTAGCAAATACTGATCTTGCGGCACTTAAAAGGCAACAATACGACGATCACGGGCAGAGAGAGGACCCTTTTGAGCTGTTAAAAATGGATGCCACAGCGGTTTCTGCTGACATGCAAACGGATCCTATCGGGACAATCGAGAAAATTTTCACTGCGATTCAAGCGTTGGAGCAAAAGCAGCAAAACCAAGTGATGAGGTCGTTGTTCAACGCGCAACCTAACTCTGTTTTGTATCGTTTGGTTAATAGACCGGAATTATTTGCCAGTAATACGCAAAAAGCCCAAGATGGCAGCACGGACTCCATCCAAAAAGATTATGAGCTGCGCGACAATACAAAAGTGGCTAAGCTGGAACGCTTGAATGATGCTTTGAATCAATTGAGTGTTACGTTAGGGGATAAACTGTGGCCTATTGTTGAAAGTATTTTACCAAAGTTGACTGACCTTGTGGTGGCTACCTCCAATTGGGTTGCAGAAAGTGGTATTGCCACTGCTGCTGTCATAGGTTTGGGTGCAGTAGGTCTAGCTGGAAAAGCGTTACTTGGCCTTAAAACGATCGCTGGAGGCTTTAAATCGATTGCGTCGGATCTTAATGCTGTCGCTAGTGGGCTTGGTATTGCTCGGCACTCGCATGCCCTGAAAAGGCAAAAAAATGCGACAGATAAAGCGACTCGATCGACTGAGCGTCACTATAGAGCGATGCGAGAACAAGCCAATACGTATTCAGAGACACCTCTGGATGAAGAAGCTGAGGCTCGTCGCAAACGCAACAGACGTAAGAGGCAAAGGAGAAATAATCGACGCAACGCGAGTCGAGTAAGTGCAAACAATATCCATCGTCAGGGCTCTAATACAAACGCTCAGCGTGTCTCGCAAAATTTGTCAACCCAGCCCAACATTTCACCGGAATTAAACACGCAAGCAAGAACAGGAGTCGATACCGAAAACCGAACTTTGCGCGATAGCATGGATTCGGCCAAGGTTAGGCAATGGGTCAAAACGATGAAAATCGCCACTCCTATTTCAATGGCTGCCAGTGCTGTTGAAATCGTAGACAACCTTGCTGATGGCGATATGAAGGAAGTGGCGAAAAGTGGCGGAGGCTTAATGGGTGGAATGGGTGGTGCGGCAGTCGGTGCAGCGATTGGTAGTGCTATTTTACCCGGTATTGGAACTCTCATTGGGGCTGGGGTCGGCGGATTTTTTGGTGATTCTCAAGGCCGTGAATGGGCAGAAGATCTGTTTGATTGGTTTGAACACGATGAACAGAATTTAGACAACAATGATGCTGCCGAGCCAGTACTGATACCGAAAGACAATAATACAGCTTCGCCTCCTGCTCTGCAAATAGAGAGAGACACTGCTCAATGGTTTAATTCGTATGCTCTGACGGATCAGAGTCAGGCGATTAAAACCGCTCAAGTTGCAAAAAAGGACACGCAAGCTCCTAACGTTACGTTTGCGCCAGTTGTGCAGGTAACCGGAGCGCAAACACCGGAACACACCGCCTCATTAACGCTCGAAACCGTTCAGCAGTTATTGACCCAGTTTGCTCGTGAACACGGTCTCGATTCAGAAAACTTAACGCAAGACTTCCAACATTCCTTGGTGACGTAATGAAGCATTTAGCACTCAATGATCACGTTTTTAGTGTGGTCCAAGGCAACCCACTTGAGACTCACTCCTATGAGACTTCCGGTGGCTGGTCTGATTTCGATGCCATCGAAAGCCCTAGACAAGATCCAACTTCTAACCCTCTTGATAACTGGACTTTGAACGTTGTGGCCTTTAAAGGAGAAGGTGAAGCAGAGGCACAACAGCTTCGTGCCATGGCTAAATCCCATGAAATTGTCATGGTGACTGACGGAAAAGGTCGAAAGTGGGGGACTTTTACGATTCGTAATGTCAGTACCAGCTATACGCGCTTAATTGAAAAAGGCCAAGCTCAAGTGGTGAACATTACACTGACCCTTAAGGAGTATCGCCAATACAATGAAAACACAAGTCAAACCGAATGAAACTGTTAATCGATTACTGTATCGAATTTTTGGTCTCGATTCTGATGAACTGGAAGAAGAGTTTTATCGTTTAAACCCCACTCAAACCTCACCATTTCTAACCGCTGGCCAAATAGTAGAGCTGCCTCAGAGGAAGAAAAGATCAGATTCGTCGATGAAGAGTGAGATACCGATATGGATGTGATTAAGATTCGTGGCTCGGGATTTGAGGCACTTCAGCCTTTACTGAGCGACTGGTCTTTGACCGACGGCGAAGGTATGCAAGCCGATCGGCTGACTCTGACTTTTAGCGGAGAGCAAGCGCTGACCAATCTGCCTCCCAGTGGTATCGAATGGCAAGTTCATATTGATGGGGAGTATCGAGGGGTTTATCAAATATCATCGGTGACAGAACACCTGCATCCGATCAAACTATCGCTGCAATTGACGCCAGCTAAATTCAGTGTTGCAGATGATACGGGATTTAAAGAGCCAAGGCGTCGGACCTACCCGCCAGCGACCGTCGGTGATGTGGTCAAAGCGGTGATGGAACCCCACGGTTATGAAGTCCGAGTGAGTTCCGAACTGATGAGTCTTCCTACCGACCATTTGAATCAAAATGAAGAGACAGATTCGGCATTTATTGCTCGGCTAGCAGAAAAATATGGCGCTTTGGCTAAGCCTGTCGATCATCTTTACGTCTTTGGTCACCGTGGCTGTTTGGCTTCTTTATCGGGACAGCCTAAACCAAGCGTCATAGTGACACCTAGCGACACACAAAAAGGGGCCGCTAAAATTGCTCACCCAAGCAACGATAGATTTCGTGGCGTCAAAGCATTGTGGCAAACGCTTGAAACGGGCGAACATGGCACTGAACAAATTGGTCGTTCACCTTTTTATCAAATCAAAGAGGCATTTAAACATGCCAAGGAAGCCCAGCAACATGCTGCGGCGAAACTTGCTGAATGCAATCGAAAAGGACAAACATTCAGCGCAACAATGCGAGGAAAGCCAGGGCTGTTTGCAGAAAGCGTCATGGTCTTAGAAGGCTTTGCGTCACCGTACTCTAAAGGTGAGTGGCTGATTAATACGGTCACTCTTTCTGGCGATCGAACGTCGTACACTATTCAGATAGAGGCATCTCGCCCCAGTAGTTAATAAGGAGAAATATGGACTATTCAAGTGAATTTCTTAACGCTTTTGAGCGTGTTATCGGTCACGAAGGTAAATACCAACGTGAATATAAAGACCGCGGAAATTGGACAAGCGGCATTGTCGGCAGAGGAGAATTAAAAGGGACTAAATTTGGCATCTCGGCCATGAGTTATCCCGAGCTTGATATCGAGCATCTTTCTTTAGAACAGGCTAGGGCGATTTATTATCAAGACTTTTGGTTAAAAATCGGTGGTCGTCAACGTCATGCCGTGATGTATCAGCTATTTGATGCCGCGATTAACCACGGAACGTCTCGTGCTGTTCAATTCTTGCAACGTGCTGTAGGCAGCAATGATGATGGTCATTATGGTCCAAAAACCCAAGCGGCCTTACTGGAGGCCGATCCTAATGATGTATTGCTGTGTTTTTTGGCGGAACGATTGGATTTTATGAATAACCTTAGTGCTTGGGCAACATTCTCACGAGGCTGGTCGCAACGCATTGCTGAAAATTTGCGTTATGCCGCATTAGATAACTGAGTTTTACCCAAATAACCTCAAGATACGGTGTTCAGCGAGATGAACTTAGCTCTCAGGTGAGGCAACGATATCGAAGATATAGTGGTTCTACATTGAGAATCGTTAACAAAGTATGAGAGTTAAGGTTGCTGGGCCTTTGGGAGTGTGTCACTGAGCTGACTTCTTGCGTCAGACAACCGTTCTTCTTGCAAAAATAAGAAATGGAATATTATTCCGTTTCGTTGTCTTCCTTGAATTCAACTCAGTGACCTCGCTCTGAATCAAGCATTATAAATAGGGAGGACGTCATGTCCTATTTCAAACTCATAGAGGGAATATACAAATTGTTCCCTTATGCCATAGAAGGTTACAAACTTTGGCGAGCAAATCATCGACATCGACAGAAACAGCAACAACAAAAAGTAGAGAAAATTAATGAACAACCTTACGATACTTTTCGTGACGATATGGGCCCTGCTGCTGGGCGGGTGCACCTCGATTCCGATCACACCAAATCAAAGCGAATTTTGCCCACCAACACCGATCCATCTTGAGTGGTATCAAGTTGAAGAGGGCAGACGTGGGGTCTACCTGCCAGAGCAAAGCTTTAAGCAATTACAACGCTATATTGTTGAGCTTAAAACTTGTATTGAAGGGGCAAGCTTGGATTCTACCCTTTAGAACCAGAATCGGTTGTGCTGTAAGCGAATATATTGGTGACGTTTTCAATGACGACTTTTCTCAGAGTTTTTCGTTGTTTATTGAGATAGTTTAGCCCATTATCGTTAGAATTAAGGAGTTGTTTGATGGGCTTATTTGGATGCATGACTGATAGGATAAACGATTCATGCAAAGCGACCTAGTAGGTTGAATCTCTTTGTTTTGGCCGTAGGTCGCTAAAACAGCAATGTCGTCGGTTCCCGTAAGGATACCCCATAAAAAATGAAAGGCATTTGCCTTCCATTTTGATAGTGAGTGACCC